>QWPF01000180.1 GCA_003671255.1 Planctomycetota bacterium
TTCCCTGTTCCTGAAGAACCGCCCCCACCGCCACCGCCACTGCCACTACTTTGACTAGAATTACTTCCCCCAGAAGACGACCCGGATTGGCCATTAGTGAAGACGCCCGAAACACCTGACTGTTTGCCATTGATGATACGAGCAGCTTCAATCCCTGAGCCAGAAACTTCTGCAGGGTCATGCAATACCACCTGAAATTCAGGATGCACCTTGTCTTGCGAAATTTTGGTCATATATGCCTTAATGTTTTCGCTTCGAGCCTTGTTGAGTTCTTTGTTGTTAGCAATTTCATCAGGGTTTTGGGCAACTTGCAGGAAAATAACTTCCTGTGCAGCAGGCCTTCTGCGGGCAAGCCTCTTCAAATGATCTTTACCCATTGCATTTAGCTCGGGCTTCCCTGTTTCAAAATGAAAATCCCAAACGGTTTGATCCAGCACATTGCCATTGCTTACTTGGGGCGCGAGGGACGCCCTGACTGAATTGCGGGCTTCCACACTATACCGTTTTGGGTAATAAGGATCGACCACATCACGGTAGCCAAAGCAACCTGTAATAGTGAGAGACAAAGGAACCAAGCAAAGGAAAAACTTCTTGGTAATGTTAAACTTCGAGTGAATCATGACTAACCTCCTTGTATGAATCCGACTTATAACCAATCGGCCATCCATGGCCTGATAATTAAAATTAAAACGCCCCAGACATCATCATCTTGATTGCAGCAGGGCCAACCAGAATAATGAAGACACCGGGGAAAATGAAAAATAACATTGGGAAAAGTAACTTTACCGCACACTTGGCAGCTTTTTCTTCCGCCATCTGCTTGCGCTTAGTTCGCATGGTATCGGATTGAACCCTGAGCGCATTGGCAATGGAAGAGCCAAAGCGGTCCGCTTGGATGATAATAGTGGTAAGGCCTCGCAAATCATCTACGCCATTTCTTTCGCCCAAATCGCGGAGCACTTCTTTTCTGGTCCGGCCAATCTGAAGCTGAAAATTGGAAAGGCTTAGTTCCGAAGCCATCACCTTCGCATGATCCTTCATTTCATCGCAAACCTTGCGCAGTGCAGCATCAAGGCCCAAGCCACTTTCAACACAAACAACTAAAAGATCAATAATATCTGGCAGAGTAAGAAAGATTTCCTCCTGCCTGGTGGAGCGAACATACCACAGTCCGATTTTTGGAATGTACATGCCGATTGCGCTGAAAATAATCACATACTTAAGCCCATCGTAGGTTAATCCGTAAGCTGAAACATAGTAGGCGATTGCAGGTAGGGTGAAGATTAAAAGAGTGATGAAACGCAAGCCCTGATAAATCGGGACTGCATTTTCGCTGCGAAACCCTGCAGCGGAAAGTTCCTTGCGAATTTCAGTTTGCTCGCCTTCAGAGGAAGGCATCATGGGCGATGCGAGAGTCTTGGCAGTCTTCAATAACATTTTGAAGATACCACCTTTTGAATCATTGGATTCTATAGAGGAGGTTGCATCTTTACTGGCAAGTTTTTTTAATCTATCGCCTTGCTCGATTTTTGTAGCTGAAAATAAACTTAGCAAACTCCAGATACCAACACCCACAAGGAGAGCGAGAACCAAAGGAATCAAATCTTGTAAGAATTCGGGTATTACCATTTCTCTCCCCTTTCTAAACCTTAATGTTGACAATATGGCGAATACTGATGGCACCCAAAATCTGCCCCACAACCAAACCTGCCAGCATTTTTCGACCTATTTCTGTAGTCCAAAGAGGCTCAATATATTCTGGATTGCTGATGCGTAAATAAATAAACAAAGCCACCGGCAATGCTAATAGCACGGTACCGCTCATGCGGCCTTCGCCTGTAAGCGCCGCAACCTGACCCAGAATTTTGAATCTTTCGCGAACGATGTATCCAATTTTGTCAAGGATTTCAGCAAGGTCACCACCTGTTTGCTTTTGAATCGCAACCGAAGTTGCAAAAAACTTGAGATCAAGGCTGGGAACCCGGTTGCACATTTCCTTCAAGGTTTCTTCAACAGGCATGCCAAGCTTTTGCCTCTCATACGCTTTGCCAAACTCCACGCCTATGGGTTCAAGCATCTCTTGGCCAATTACTTGCAAGCCCGCAGCCAGGCTTTGGCCAGATCGAAGTGCGCGTGCCAGCAATTCCAAAGCTTCGGGAAACTGCTCTGAGAATTTTTGCAATCTTGCACTGCGTTTTTGAAACAACCAAACCCAAGGTATTATCATTAAAGGGAGGGCAACAAAAGCAACATAGAAGGGGAAGCCCGCAGCCATTGGAATGCCGATTCCGGATAGGCCTAGCACGATCGAAATACTGAACAGGGTAGAGGGGGGGATTTTGCAATCGGCCTGTTCGATGATTTTTTCAATGGAGATTATTCTGGGAATGAAAGCTTGAATAAGAGAATTGCGGTCGGTTTCTGTATAGGTTTTACGAAGGAGATCGGTCTGCTTGCTTTCTTCGCGGGTTACCTTTCCTGCTAGTACATCAAGTCTGCTTTCCAATACCTTGTTGGGTTCCTTGGTGGAAAACATGAATACTGCCATCACTAATGCAGCGACTGCGAAGAATGCTAGACCAGCGATAAGGTAAATTTCCAAGGTATAAATCCCTAATCCTTAAGTAGAACGCGTTCTTGAAATAGATTGGGCGGGAATTTTACCCCTGCAGCTTCCAATCTGGGTACAAAACTGGGCCGTACGCCCGTAGCTTCAAACTGGCCAAAAGCCCTGCCATTTGCATCGCAACCATGTTGCTTATATATGAAAATATCCTGCATGATGATCATGTCTTGTTCCATATTCATCACCTCGGTGATGTAGGTGATTTTTCTGGGCCCACCCTGCAACCTGTTCGCTTGAATGATCAAATCGACCGCAGAGGAAATCTGCTGGCGCATGGCTTTGATGGGTAATTCTAACCCTGCCATCATCACTAATGTTTCGATACGAGCCTGAGCATCTCGTGGGGCATTGGCATGAATGGTGGTCATGGAACCTGCATGGCCGGTATTCATCGCCTGAAGCATGTCGAGAGTTTCGCCACCTCTGCATTCGCCGATGATCACTCGCTCTGGTCGCATACGAAGGGCATTACGAACAAGGTCACGGGCGGTGATAGCGCCTTTGCCTTCGATATTTGCGGGTCTGGTTTCAAGCCTTACAATATGTTCTTGTTGAAGCTGAAGTTCAGCAGCATCTTCGATGGTGATAACGCGTTCTTCATTACCAATGAAGCTGGAAAGTGAATTCAAGAGAGTGGTTTTACCCGAACCAGTACCACCAGAAATAATCACATTCAAGCGGGCCTTGATGCATGCTTCTAGAAAAACCGCCATTTCAGGAGCGAGGGCATTATAGCTTAATAAATCTGCCATCATCAGAGGCTTGGTACCAAAGCGCCTGATACTTACGGTTGCGCCATCGAGTGCCAAAGGTGCGATGATTGCATTAAAGCGCGAACCATCAGGCAGGCGAGCATCCACCATAGGGGAGGTTTCATCAACGCGCCTTCCCATTTTAGAAACAATGCGATCGATGATTTGCAGCAGATGATCGTTATCGCGAAACTTAACTTCGGAAAGAGTCATCTTGCCTTTTCGTTCGACAAAGATTTTATGCGGGCCATTGATAAGAATATCACTAATGGTAGGATCTTTTAAAAGCAGTTCGAGAGGCCCGAGCCCGAGCGTTTCATCCAAAACTTCATCAATCAATCTTTCTTTTTCAACTCGGTTTAACAGGGGGTTTTCAGTGTCACAAAGTCGTTCGACAACTACGCGGATTTCTTTTCGAAGTGTGTCGCCTGCAAGTTCACTAACCTTGGAAAGATCGAGTTTGTCGACAAGTTTTCCATGAATGAGCTGCTTGAGTTCATCAAATGATTTACCCTGACTGAGGTTGGAAGATCCACCCAAGCCACCTGTGATCCCCGATAATCCCCGCTGTAGTCTAGACATGGTGTGTTCTCATCAAGGATTGTTGGTGAACAAGGAGTGCCAAAAAGACTTGGCCCCTTTGTTGGCTTTGGTTTTGCTGCAGACCGCATCCGCAAAGTCGCTGAAGTTATGTTGAATCTTGCTTACAGGAGCGCTTTTTACCATGGGAGTGCCAGAGTTTCGTGACTCCATCATTACCTTATGATCATTGGGAACTTCCCAGAAAAAAGGTCTGCCCAGAAGTTCCACTGCTTTTTCACGGGTGATGTCGGTAACCATCCCCACCCTGTTTAGCACTAACTTAACCCTAGGTCCAAGTTTGCCATCTGCATCCAAGGTGGAAAGCAGACGAATCGAATTGCGAATACTTGTGATTTCCAGCTGCACCACTAAGAATATAAAATCCGACATTGCCAGCGCACAGATATCCGTCGGGCGAAGACTCTTACTTAAATCCAATACCAAATGCGTATGGCATGCAGCTAGCAAAGAGATGATTCGCTTCAAATGCTCCTCCGTTATCATGGTTGCATCACCAACATTCAGCGGGTGAGGCAATAGAGCCAAGCCTGTCGAATGCTTGCTCAATGATCGGTTTAAAAAAGTCATGTCGAGCTTATCGATGTTTTCAACAAGATCGCTCAGGGTGTAATCTGCCATCAAGTCGAGGGCAATGTCTGCATCGCCCAAGGTAAGATCAAGATCCACAAGAACTACTTTATTATGGGGATCAGCAGCAAGAGTAGCAGCAATATTAACGCTTAGACTGGTGCAACCCACCCCACCCCGAGAACCAAGAAAAGAGATTAAAGTCTTTTTTTTCTTGTTAACTGCAAGCGTTGGCGAATGCTGTATTTTACCTGCTTTTTCAAGTTTCCCGAGTATCTCAGACAGGTGATCCACCCCAAATGGCATGGTAAGAAATTCTTTTGCGCCCGCCCTAAGGGCCTTTAATATTGCCTGTCCATCATCGCGTTTGCTGATTGCAAGAATGCCTACATCAGGCATTTCTTGAGCCAGCCTTTCGATTGCATTGCAAGCTTTTTCTAAATCAGCATCGATTGCAACTACAACAATATGAGGGGCAGTCTGGTTGGCAATTACTTCCTGTAGAAACTCGTACTTGGTGCATTCCGCCTGCAACCACACATAAGGAATTTGAGTGAACATACTGCGCAATTCTTCATTCCCCTTGTCTGGGGGATTCATAATGACCAATCTAAGAAGATTGTCTTCTGCTTTTGCATTCTTGTTTAGATCAGACTCAGCCATGATTCAATTACCTGTGGTAATTATTATTAACCCTAAAAAACACTAACTTTATTTTACCGTAGAAAGTATCGGTAGTGATGATGATTTAATTTTAGATTCGGAATTATTTGGCTTGGCCACCCCGGGCAACACCTTGATTGGTAATGAACTTCTGCTGTTTTTAATCTGA
>QWPF01000181.1 GCA_003671255.1 Planctomycetota bacterium
CCATTCCGATAGAAGACGCTTTTGAAGAAACCTTCAACGAATCTTTTTCTCCGGGAAGATAACTAAGCTTGTCAAAGTATCCTTCGATTGCTGGCCTTGCTGCTGCAGGAGTTGGAAGCAATGGCTTTAAAGTTGGCAGCATCACCTGGGCTTGGCGCATAAAACCAAGATCAGTAGGGTGTGAACTATCAACGGTTGCTTCCCCATCATCGCCCATCAATGGTTCACCCGGTTGCACAAATAATCCAGTGATTCCCCGATCCTTCAACCTTTGAACAGCTTCGGCATGTGCTTTGCGATTGCTTTCATTCTTTTGTCTTACGCCTGTAAGTATGCTGGCATTGGTGTAGGTGCGATCTTCAACCAGAAGAATTGGCGTTAGGGGTTTTGCTTTTCGTAATGCAATTACAAAAGGTTCAAGCCTTTCAGTGATACGCTTTGCATCAAGATTAGGCAGGCAATCCAGCACATAAACCGAAGCATCAATTTCAGCAAACAGCGGA
The DNA here is from genome assembly GCA_003671255.1 of Planctomycetota bacterium. Lineage (GTDB taxonomy): Bacteria > Planctomycetota > Planctomycetia > Gemmatales > Gemmataceae > UBA969. The sequence goes on from QWPF01000181.1 coordinate 504, forward strand.
ACAAACTCTGGGTCTAGTGTGCCATTGCCTGAAAAACCAAGATTGATAACTGGGCGATCCAACATACGATGCAGGATATTAGTGTGCACCATGCCTGGTCTGGAAGCGCAACCACCTTGAGCAATGCTGGTGCCATAATACACAATCGGCTGGATCAAGTGAACTGCGCGAGGAGGGGCTTTTTCTAGCGTTGCACCTTTGCTAACACCAATCTTGACTTCTTTGACACCATTATAAAGCGGGAGATAAAGCAAGTATTCGCGCTTTCCTTTGGGAAGCCCGGTTGCAAGTGCAGCTTTGTTGGTTACTGCGGAGGGCCTGCCATTAGCCACCCATTTCCAAGCTCCTTTATCATCGCGTGCGTAAAGATCCAAACCGCTGACACCAGTTGCGGGCATGTGGGGCATTGCGAGATTGGGCGATGTTAAAGTCCATTGGGCATGAATTTCAGAAGAGTCAGTGATAAACCTGCAAGCCAGGCCTGCACTATTTCGGGATAGGCTCCAAACGGGTGGGCGCACACTTTTTTCAACGCTTTTGGGAAGTCGATCGTACGGAGAAAGAGTTTCTTTCCATCCTTGGTTTTCGAGGCCGATCTCTGCAGCTTCTTTCCATAGTAATTTGTCAGAATCGGGTTGTTGAAATAAAAGGCTGAGAAGTAGAAACGCTTTAATGCTTAACATTGTAAAACCCTCAAGAAGGTAGGAATAATCAGATCATCAACTAAGAAGAAGCTATGATCAAGCAGGAAAATAAATCATTCACTTATGATTATAACTAGACATTTAAAGTAAGTGTTTTTATGATGCATGGGTCTGATGTTGTTACAAATCATAAAGGATCGCCCCATGGCTGAAATAGAATTGCCTGAAAAATCAAGTGCGACAAACAACCCCTTGGATTCATTGATTGGCTTGATGGTCGTGATCATTGCAACCTTCATTGGTATTTGCAATGTGAAGAATGATAATATTGTGCAGCAGATGCAACTCAAGCAAGTGGAAAGAAACGATAACTGGGCATGGTTTCAGGCAAGGAACATTCGCCAAGCAGTGTATGAAGGAGTGGCTGCGGAATTAAGCGTGCCCCAAGCCAACGAAACTGCGGAGATCAAATCCTTCCGCGAAGCAAAATCAGAAGAGTTCCGAAAGAAATCTGAATCGCAGGAAAAGAAAGCTGAGAAACAAAAAGCGGATGCAGAAGAAGCACAACAAGATTACAACAAACTCAATGAAAAAGATGATCAGTTCGATCTGTGTGATGCAGCCTTGGCTATCAGTTTGGCTTTGATGGGCGTAACCGCATTAACCAAGAGGTGGGGGCTTTTCTATTTCGCTCTTATCCCTGCAACCCTAGGTTTCATCATGGGCATTGCAGGTTTTTGTGGATGGGATACCAACTTTGCAATCATCAAGTCGATCATTAAAATATTATCGTAGGCAATGATCAACCGTTGGCGAGATCAGATTCCCGCTGAAATTTCTCCATGAGTTCAGTTTCATCAAGACCATATTCATCCAATGAATACTTGTGAATGCCATGCCTGTGCTGCGTTCGCATTGCCAAATAACTTTCAAGCTTTTGATCCATTCCATTAGGAATAGGAATACTGAAATGATTTAGTATTTGATGAACTGTAGCAATAGGATTACTAACCAACTTTTTATAGGTGATATCAAGAAAGGGTGTTGCGGTAACAGGCCAGGCATCTCGGGTGCGATAACCCACATCCAGCATTTGTTGCAAATGTTTCACCATCCCCGGGCCGATTAATTTTGCATCCTGCGTAGGCAAACAAACCATTCGAATCATCGCGGTAAGGCTTGCCATGGATGGCAAACATTCCAAAGGATTGCGATGGGTGAATACTATACGAGCGTCAGGGTATACAACCAAAAGTTGAGCCAAGGATGCAATATGTGCTGGGCCTTTTAAAAACCAAGTTTTCTCTTCTCTGTTGAAGCTAAGCGCTTGCAGATGTTTCTTATGCAAGGTGTAACTATCACCAAAATTTGATGCGAGAACATATTGAAAATAATCAGGTGCATAAACCAATTGGCAAAACAACAATGCATAAAAAGAGGACATCAAGAATGGGTTGCATTCCTCTGGTTCCATGGTGCCCAATTCATGAGCAGTGATAAACTCGGGTGATAACCTGTTGACACCATCAATTTGCGCCTGCGCTGTTTTCAACTGCTGTTGTACTTGTTGGGTTGTAGCGAAGCATTGGGGTACTTGTAATTGATGGGTTTCCCAATTTTGCAGAGGCCTGAGTGTCGATACTTGCGAAAGTAAGCCTTGAAGAAAAGTCGTTCCTGTGCGGGGTAAGCCGATGACAATCAAAGGAGCATTGATAGGAACCTTTTCTACTTCTGGAAATTTCTTAAGTACATGATGCAGGTTTAATCGATTTTTAAGCGAGGAAAGAATCATTTGGAAATAAACAACACGGCCTAGCGTATCGGTTTTATTGTGGGTTGTAAAATCTTTGATAAGAATATTCAAAGGTTCTAGAAAGTGATCTGGGCCGAAGTCATCCAGCCCGGTTTCTTGAATGGCTTTTTTTAAAAGATGCTCTAGCCTAAAACTTGCGCCCCGCCAACCTAAGAGAGATATCAAACCAAGAGCGCCTGAAGCATAGCGACGCCACCAAACAGATTTTCGCACAAGTGCCATGAATTCTCTTGGTTGATATTAATTGACTTTAATAAGCTTCATGGAAGAAGTGTCAAAGTAAGCCTCACCTTTTAAAGAACGCATCTCTAAAACCAAGACAATTTCCTTAGGTGTGGGGATATCGAATTCGAAAGTGATTTTTTCCCAACCTGTCGATTCAGAAATATACTTCGTTTTTTCGCCACTAGATAGGCGCAAACCGACACCCGAATTCGGTTCGTTACGGTTTTTGACATTCACTGCTTTTGCAAGCACCTCAACCCTATATTTACCCGGATCCAAAGCAACAGGCTTACGCCAGCTTCCAACAGAATCTGCAGAACTGCGGATATGCAGGCAGGTTTTGTCTTCGAAAGAAGATTGCAATAAAAGCGATGGTCCCATTTCTAAAGCGGGCTTCCAACCAGAAAGAGTCACTGTTTTGTCTGGTCCGAAAATAGGCGGGCCAGCAGGCATTTCTCCTATCAAGCGTGCGAGAACCTTGCCCCTTTCCGCAAGCCTGTTTTTTATATCATCGCCACCACCCTTGATGTCTTTCAATGGCTTTAACTTTTCCACAACTTCATCGATGCGTTTATTCATTTCAGTTAATAGGAACGCCTGATTGTAAACCTTGCGCAGAGCATCGTTATAACGCCAATACATTCCAGGACATTGCATCAATGCGTTGGCGAGAATGCAGCTCATTCCACGCAGGTCGAAATTTGGATCACCAAACATCTGATCCATACCTGCAACAATAAAAATAGCCTTGTTTCCCTTAGAGGGATCAAAATAAATCCGATAGTTATTGCGATTGCGATTGTAGCCATCCCAGTGCGAAGTGATTTGTTCCAATGCGATAAATGTCCAGAAAGCATCGATATCGACCAAGGCTTCGAGCAACAACAATCGCTTGGCTGGATCAGGTTCTTTGCAAGCCACTAAGAGTGTTTTTAAAGGTGCCTGTTCATCTTTCTGCCCTTTTTTTCCACAAAGCAGCTTCTTTGGTTGATCAATGTCTTGACAAAACCCACCATCGTAAAGATTACCATCGGGCGATCCAAAATTACGCTTGAGAAAAGTTCGATCCAATCCCTCCAACAAGACATAAAGCCCGAGATCACGATTGTTCAACTTAACCATGGCATGGGTTGCCCGGCCTGTGGGTAAACCAGAATTGCGTGAAAGTTCCCTGCAAATGAGTTCATTTAGATAAGAGCCATCTTGCACGGAGTTATTAAGATGAAGTTTATCCAAGCCATAGAACTTTTGGCCATCCACAAATTTATCAAAGTTGAGCGAAAGTGCTGGGCGATCTTCTAATGCACGAAAACTTCCCGCTGCACCTTTTAAATGAATCCCCACTTTTGTGTAAGTCTGCCCACCTTCAACTTTGATAGTGCAGGGCACATAAGTGCGGTCTGCCATTTTCAACGCCTGTATTTCTTTTGGTTCTATCTCAATTGAAATGCTTAATACTTTTTTCGATGCAAAAAACTCTACCGATGGATCAGGCTTTGCGGGCTTTACAGCCTTAGTTTCGGTCTGCCCCAACAGGCTTAGTAGTAAAATCCAAGTAATAGTCATAGAACTCCATCCTTCCTAAACTTTATGTTGCCTGTTTACCTTGCGATTGTCAAGCAATCCCTATTAAGGAAGTTTGGGTTTCACTAGTTCAATAGAATCTTTTTCGTGTGGATATTGCGCTTTTTGTATTTCCATCCTTGTAATTAATTCTTGCATCATTCGCTTTAGTTCCACTGGATTGGTGGTCGCAAGATTCTTTTGCTCAAAAGGATCTGCCCCAAGATCAAACAACTGATAATGCGAATTCTCTGAAACTTCTGAAGGGAAATAATGATAAATCACTTTCCAATTGCCCTTGCGATAGCTGGTGAAGTAATCCGTACGATGCGAATGCGGATAATGCATCAGAAAAACTTCCTCTCTGTTAATATCGCGATTTCCCGTAAGCAGCTTATCAAGCTTTATGCCATCAATTGCATGGCCTTCTGGAATCTCTTTCCCACTAAGGGAAAGTAGAGTGGGGAACAAATCATAAACAGCAGCTTGCTGAGATTGAATAGCTCCTGCAGTTATAGGTAACTTTTTTTGATTGGGATTATTCGCATTGGGTTTCCCCCATGCAGCAATAAAGGGTACTCGCATCCCCCCTTCATAGTGTGAGCCTTTCTTCCCTCGTAAAGTT
>QWPF01000182.1:0-548 GCA_003671255.1 Planctomycetota bacterium
ATCCCAAACATAGCGTTCATCAAAATGGATGCCATATTTGTTTAATAGGCGCCGGTACTCATCCTGAAAAGTAACCTTACGATGATGCTCTTCCTGATTACCAATGTATTGCTCCAATGAAGCACGGTGGGTCGGGCTAATGGAAAAAATCCCGTAACCACTTTGCCAATGGAAATCCGCATTGCCCACCGATTTAACCTTCAGCCATTTCGATGAACCCATCTTGATTTCTTGAACCAACTCTGATGGACCACAGGTCCGCGGATGAGCAATGAGCAAGTGGATGTGATCGGCAACAGAGCCGGCCTTAAGCAAGGTTCCTTTTTTATTTTCCACGATACCACCGATATATGCGTGTAGTTCATCCCGGATATCATCTGTTAGCAAAGGCCCACGATTTTTCGTGGAGAAGACCAGATGAACAAGGATTTGGGCGAGAGATTGGGACATAGGAGTCCGCCCTTTCAGGGCTGATAATATTTTTGGGTCCCATTCCCAGGGCGTTGCCCTGGGCTATCTCATCCCGCCCCTTTGGGGCGAAGACAAAT
>QWPF01000182.1:558-5361 GCA_003671255.1 Planctomycetota bacterium
GCTTTAGAAAGGAATAGGATCACATGGATTCCCGAAGTCGGCGCAATTGGCATAATGCAGCAGGGATAAGTCCGGTTTCAATAGCCCCTTCAATGGCCCCATCACAGAAGCGTTCGGCACGGGTGCAAAGAATAAAATAGCGCCTGATCTGGTCCACAGTTGCATGGGACATATCGCTCGCATTTTGCAACAAATTAAAGAGGCTTGTATCTGGTTCGGTTCCCGCAGGGTCTTCAGGCAACACTTCATAGGGCTCCATAAAGCAGCTTGTCTCATAACAAAATTCTCGGAATTGATCGACCACCGAATGATACTCCGGATAGGGTACATGTTGAATGAGTTCCCCATTCACTTCAACCGGTTCCCTCTTAGGCCAGCTCGCTGCTTTGAAACCTTCAGCCTCCATGATTGGCAGCAAAGCAAGCATCTTATCGATATCATTCGTGCTCCATTTTTTTGTTGGTTTGTTAATGCTCATGAATCAATCCTCCCAATGGTGAAAAGGAAAGTAGTTGCAAAGGCCATCCACCTTACCCCAATGTTGCGCACCCGATGCTTCGGTTCAGTTGGTGCCCACAGAAAACACTCGCTCGATGCGGGTGGTATTCCCCTGATGATCTTTAATTTCGACAAGAAGTTTTCCTTGGGGCAACGAAGCTAATGGCTTGGTAAGCAACAGTTCCCAAACACCCTCAGAAGTCTTCTTGAAATAAGAAGCAAGATTATCCCCCGCGGGAACTTCATTGATCGCAAAGTCTGCGACCACTTTCAAAGTTGGAAGATTTAAGCCACTGTAATAGTCGTGCATGCCAATAAGAATCCGGGTAAGGGCGGGATTACCATTTGGCTTGGGATAAGTAAGCGTAAGGGTAGGGCGATTATCATCCAGCATCCAACCATAACCACGGGTATCAGGGTTCGCAGGATCGAAATCAAGATCAATAGGGCAGCCAAGATCGATCCAACGAATAAAAGTAAGTTTATCTTCATGCGAAAGTGGCGGCCCTTTAGAACCAGGTGGTGGACACATCATGCCGTTGTAATCAAGATCTGCAAGATTACGATTGGCCGGGGTGTTGACAACCGGTTGCCCCTTCCACATAAGAGTGCTGGCATCTCCGGGGGAAGTCTCGGTGGGGAAGTCATCATTGGTCCAACCATCAGTGCGCTGCCCCATGATTTTCCAAGTAAGCAGGCTTCTACGAGATTGAAACTTGCGAACATAACGAGAGGCGTTGGTCTGCCTCCATTCACCATTATGAATGACAGGCTTGTAGCCAAACTTTGCATGGCTATCATGCGCTAAGCGAAAATAAGTTCCGGGCAGGCTTGGCCCGTTGGGAACATTCATGAACTTATCATCATCGAGAACCAGCTTGGCAGGTGGAGCATCAACTTTTTGTGTATGGCAAGAAATGCAACTGCGATCAAGCAGGGGTTTGATGTGCCGGAAATACTCAACATTTTTAATGCCCTCTTCATAACGCAACCCGGTTTCATTCTTCGTATCCCAAACCTTGGAAGATTCATCCTTTGCCTTCGATGTAAGTAGAGGCGTCTTTTTTGTCAGATCAAAAATCGGGTAGTCTTTATTTGCTGCAGCGGTCTTTTCAAAAAGAGTGGGCTTCTGGCTATGGGAATGACAACCACCACAGTTGTTGCGAATTTCCCCCGGCCGAACCTGATGCCAATTCTGAGCCATGTTTAAAACCATGCCGGTCTTGTCGAGAGTCTGGAAGGTGAAGGCGGTATCAGCGGGAATCTTGGCAAGGAAGCTGGTATCAGGGTTGCCATCAGGATCGATGACTTGCTGTGCTGTGCCCTTTTGATCAAGGAAATGGCGCAGCGGAAGTTCACCTAAAATGCGCAGGCGCTCTTGGGCATGACTATAAAAACGACGACCCTGTTTAAAACCCTGGCCGCGATCTGTAGTAGGTTCCATCACCAAAATACGAAGCGCATGGATATCATCATTGCTGTATTTGCCTGCATCGGAACCCTGATTGAACCAATTAAGCGATGCACCATTTTCAGAAGTATTAAAAGGATCAAGGCCTTGATAACCATCGGTTTTCTTGCCTCCATAAGAAGCTGTGACGCTCCCAGCGGGAACAGTGCCCTCAGGATAACTTTCGCGTTTGTAGAAACTGCTGGTACCAATCAAGCCGAAGGGTGTGCCAGCAGGAAGCGATGCGGATAGTTTCCCATCATTCGCAAGAGGAGTTAGATTTTTCGGTTCATCGATGCCATAAGTTCGCTTGTAGGAAACAAGAGCCCGGGGCCATTGTTCATTGAAGTTGGGATCATTTTTAATGAGAAGCATTTGCGCAGGTTCAGAAACTGGTTGACCATTTTTGATGAGATAAAGTCCGCCATCAGGCATGGGAAAATGAGCATACTGATGATTAACGGGCCCCGGGGAATAACAAGTCAAAAGATGATTGTCAGGAGCACCTGAAGGGTGGGTGAACTTACCCACAGTGAGGGAAAGTTTATCACCGAGAATCGAAGGGTCTGCGGGGCCCTCGCCATTAAGGGCAAAAGGAGTGAAAGACTCGATTCCGAACGGACTGAAAGGCAGGCGATAATACTTGCCCTTGCCGTTGGAGTGCCGCCCAAAACGCATGGGGGGATTGCGCGGATCTTGAAGAGAAGCAGGCCCGAAGGCAGAATATTCTTCCGGATGCTGAGGAGGCAGTTTTAGGTAGGAACCAAAACCACTATTGTTTTGGTTGTAATATTCTTCTGCAATGATATGGCCATCCGAAAGCTGTGATTGAAAGTGGAAAGCATTGGGCGCACCACCGGTATCAAAAGCACTCAGCAAAGGGCCCCAGTTGGTTCCATCGGGATGAATCTGCCAAAGGCCCCACAATATTGAGTTGCGCAATCCTTGAGATTCAAGAGAACTAAATACAATCCTACCATCTTTAAGAATGGTGGGATGCAGAGCCATGCCAATATTGAGGTGACCTATCATTTCAACATTTTTTCCATCCTCATCCATCACAAACAATTGCAGGCAGGGTGAGGGATGCTTCGGAGGTTTAAAAGCGTTACGGTTGCTGGTGAATACAATCCTGCCACCGGGCAGAGGGCAGGGGCCCAGATTAAGAACCCCATAGTTAAGCGAAGTTTTATCTTTCTCTGGTTTACGAATATCACTGGCCCAGTTGGCGGCCCCGGTATTGGGCGACCATTCCTGATGAGTCAACTGAACGATCTTGCGACTAGGCACATGTATTTTAAAGATATCCGCACCCTTGAATGGCGATTGTCCATGCTGGCTGGTTCCTTTAAGACCTTGAAGATGCGAAAAATATACCCATTGCCCATCGAATGAAACAAATGGATCGGTAACTGAACCATCTTCGCCACCCTCTACCAAGACTTCTTCCTTACCATCGGGATGCAGAAGCATCAAATCGCCTTTAGAATCCATGATTGACGGGTGGGCAATTTCAGCCCAAAGACTGGTAGCCTTATCGCCTTTTCGCGGAGTGCGTACATAAACAATATCAAAATCATATTTGACAGATTTATCAGTGCCTATAAAAGGAACTTGAAGATTGATCGGATTAGGGAACAACTCTTCCTTTTTTTGCTGACCGATAGCAGGGAGCCCGATCAAGCAAACAAAAAGAATCACTAAAGCTGCAAAGAAATGGCGCACTTTCATAAGGATAACCCCCGTTTTAAAGCCAGCATGCAAACAAGAGAATAAGGCAGAAACAAGAATCGTTGTTTAAGAATCAAACGCCCTTGGGAATCGCCCAATGGCCGCCTTCACGATAAGTTCTACGAACTAGTTTGTCTGCCTGAGGCAGATCAGTAACTTTTTCCATCACAGGATCGAACGAAAAACTTTTGTTCAACCTGCAGCCGATATTTGCAAGGTGGGCAAGCGAGGCGCTAAGGTGCCCCTCTGCTATATCGCCATTGGGTAGTTTACCCGAGTGAATGCAATCAATGAAGTTTTGGTGATGGGCAGCAACATCGGGAGAACCCTTGCCCGATTCGATGAGTTTGTTTTTTGGGCCAAAGAGTTGCCAGCCTGCACTCTTCCCAAGGATGATCATTCCCTTGGTGCCATAGAAGGCATTCCCGTTTTCAAAACCTTCCTGAATGTAAGGCGACCAGATCCGATGTTCATAGATCAACTGTTTTGCTTTGCCTTCTTTGGAGGCACCCGGATATTCAAATGCACAATACATGGTGTCGGGGAATTGCTGATCATCATTGAAGAAGCTTTTGCCCCCTAATGCAGCAATGGTGGAAGGGTGGGTGTTAACTCCAAGGCCCCAGCGGGCGATATCGATTTCATGAACCCCATCGTTGCCTGCATCGCCTGTGCCGAAATCAAACCACCAGCGCCAGATGCCTGGCAACAGGTTGGATTGAAAGGGTCGCAGTGGAGCAGGGCCGATCCAAAGATCATAATCGAGATTATCAGGAGGGTTGGAGGCTTTTTGTTTACCGGAATCTCTACGCAGTTGACTGTTCCAGGCTTTTGAGACCAAAACCTCACCAATCGCACCTTCATTTATTTTCTTCATCGCTTGCTGAACATGGGCGGTACTGCGCGACTGCGTGCCTACCTGCACGATTTTTTTATTCCTTCGGGCAGCCTCGATCATCAACTTACCTTCACGGATATTATGGCTGCAGGGTTTTTCAACATACACATGCTTACCCGCATCACACGCAAGAATTGTTGCGGGGCCATGCCAGTGGTCGGGGGTTGCAATCCAAACAGCATCAATGGTTTTATCATCTAAAACCTGACGCATATCCTTGACACCC
>QWPF01000183.1 GCA_003671255.1 Planctomycetota bacterium
CTAAAAACAAGGTAAGCTCGGCCCTTTCTAAGGGTTGGGCTTTTTTAATTACAACAAATGCCACTCGACCCCTTCGCCCTATCTTCGGCAAACTTACAGTCATGCCGGTTCTTCAACTGCAATTAACAGCAATTCTCGAAGATTAATCGTTATTCCTTGACAAAATTTAAACATCTATCTTAAAATAATAGCATGAAGTTTATTAATCATGATTTTGTTAGATTTTTCCTAGTGATGCTTACGCTATGCAGCGTAGTTCTAGGTTGGTCATTCCCAAATACTTCCTGCGCATGCGCCAAAGCCCAATTAACTAATTTCATAAATAATAAATCAGAAAATGTAGAATCTTCTTCTTGCTCGTTTTGCAAAAATTCCAAAATTTGTTCATGCTGCCTAATTAACGAACAAGACTTCGATTCTAACTCCTATAACGCAGCTTCAGGTGGTATTTTCGATGCTACAAGGTGTCAGTGCGAATTACACTTAAATGGTTTACATTCATCAAAGATAATTATTTCAGAAATCCAAGACTCGAAATTTTTTAAGCCACAATTTAATTGCGTTTCCTATTATTTTTCATTTTACACCATCGTAGATAATACCTTAAATAAAACTTATAACCGACATCTTATTAAAGACATGAATCCAATTTCATTAACCATGCTCTATTGCCAGCTTAACATTTAATTCCACACATTTTTCAGACTGAAAACTTAAAACAATCTAGCTGTATAACAAGGTTTTTCTAATTGCTTAGAAGGAGCGAATCATGTCGATTCCCAATGAAAATATGAACTCAAGCAAATTGACTTGGTTTCAACTTTTTATACTAACACCCCTTGCAAGGCTTCGGTTTATTTTAATTCTTGGTGCAATAGGATTGGCCCTTGCAAAATGGGAGACTCTTATTGCCCTAGGGCAAAAATGGTCTTGGAGTCGTCAGGGAACGGATGTTGCAGGAGAAGGGTTTGAATATTTCTGCCCTATGCATCCCACATTCATAAGTGAGAAAAAAACTGAAAAATGCCCCATATGCTTCATGGGATTAAGCAAACGAAAAAAAGGCCTTTCTTCTCCGGATGTACTACCACCTGGCGTAGTCAGCAGGGTTCAATTAACCCCATACAGGGTGGTTCTGGCTGGAGTTCGAACTCAACCGGTATCTTATGCTCAACTCATCAAAGAAATCAGCACAGTTGGAACCGTGGAATTTGATGAACGAGAACTAAAGCATGTTGCTGCCCGTGTTAAAGGAAGAATAGAAAAACTGGTGGTAAATCAAACAGGCCAGATGGTGCATCAAGGTGATGAACTAGCGGTTTTATTTAGCCCAGACATGATTATCACGGTGCAAAATCTTCTCGATGCACGAAAATCAAACAATCCTGGTCTCGAAAAAAACTCACGCGAACGCCTAGAACTATGGGGCGTTGGACCTATCGAAATTGAAAAAATCATCCGCGATGGTGTACCTGTTCAAAGAATTGCAATTCGTTCACCCATTAACGGCCATGTGCTAAAAAAATATCCTAAGGAAGGACAATATGTCGAAGAAGGCGGCCCGCTTTATGATGTTGCAAATCTTGAACGCGTTTGGGTTCTAGCTCAACTTTACGAAGACGACCTTGGTTTTTTTACTCCTGTGAATCATCAATTGGGCCAAGAGAAAAACAACACCAACCATTGGAATGTATTTGCTACTAGCAGAGCTTACCCAGGAGAAAAGTTCGAAGGAACTCTTTCTTTTATTTACCCCCATGTTGATCAGGAAAGCCGAACTCTCTCAGTTCGCTTTGAAATGGCCAATCCAGGAAATCGCTTACGCCCAGGAATGGCAACGAAAGTTCAGCTCCAAACCAATGCTTCGGAACTTGCAAACTTTAAACGAGCAGACGGAAAACCACTTTTTCCTTTCCAAATTAAGGGCGACAAAGTGCTTTCAATTACAGAGGATAGCGTTATCGATACCGGTTCATCTCAAGTGGTTTACAAGCAAGAATCACCAGGCGTTTATGTGGGAGTAAGCGTCCAATTGGGCCCTCGCATGAAGCTTCCCAATGGGCAATCGGCTTTCCCTGTATATTCGGGGATCAAAGAAGGAGACGATATAGTTACTCAAGGCTCTTTCCTGGTTGATGCTGAAACTCGCTTAAATCCTGCATTGGGGTCGATCTATTTTGGGGGCAGCGGATCAAGCAAGGCCGCAATCCGCCCCTCTACACCCGATGACGAAGAAGCAACCATTGCTGCAAATCTTGCAAAACTATCACCGGCGGATAAAAAGTTGGCGCTAGAGCAACTGCTATGCGTCAGCCAAGAAAATTCAAAACTTGGCTCCATGGGTGTACCTATCAAATTTAACATTGAGGGCCAAACAGCCTTCGTTTGCTGTGATGGGTGTTTGAAGGATGCAAAGACGGAATCAGCAAAAACCATAGCACGATTAAAAATGCTCAAAAGCAAGAATCCTGCACCTAAAGAAAAAGCAGGAGTCACGCCATGATCGGAAAATGGATTGAATTCTCAATTCGAAACCCTTTGGTAGTAATCATGATTTCCTTAGCCCTTGCCGGCTGGGGGATTTACGCTGCATACGATACCCCAATTGATGCAATACCCGATCTTGGAGAAAACCAAGTTATTGTTTTTGCTGACTGGCCAGGTCGCAGTCCCCGCGAAATCGAAGATCAAGTTACCTACCCGCTTTCTAGAAAACTTCAGGGTTTAGCGGGGGTTCGAACACTCCGTTCTTCTTCTGAATTTAATTTCTCAATGATCACTGTCATTTTTGAAGACAAAATAAATTTCTACTTTGCGCGACAACGAGTATTAGAGCGCCTAGCTGAAAATTCAGATAAACTTCCGGCAGGAGTCACCCCCTACCTTGCTCCAGACGCCACTTCGTTAGGGCAAATCTATTGGTATACGGTGGAACCAACCCCAGGAACAACGATTGATTCTTCAAGATTATGGGGGATTAACAAATTCCTCATCGCACCACAGATAAATTCCGCTCCGGGCGTTGCTGAAGTTGCAAGCGTAGGCGGTATGCCAATGGAATACCAAATTGATGTCAATCCGGAAAATCTTCGTGCCTATGGCATCAGCTTGGGTGAATTGTTTGACTCAGTATCTCGATCGAACCAACCTGCAGGCGGGGGCGTTATTCAAAAAAACAACGCTGAATATATCGTTCGGGGTATAGGATGGATTCGCGGAAAAGAAGACATCGAAAACACAATCATCAAAGAAGTGGAAGGCACCCCCATTTATGTGAAAACAATTGCAACAGTTCAAATAGGCACCCGATTCCGCAGAGGCGTTTTCGAAAAAAATGGCTCCGAAGTTGTCGGGGGTGTTGTTTTGATGCGGTATGGCGAAAACCCCCTTGCGGTTACTTCTCGGGTCAAAGAAAAAATCAGGCTGCTGCTTCCTAGTCTTCCTGCTGGGGTTCGAATAGTTCCTGCCTATGACCGTACAAGGCTCATCGAAGGCGCAATACATACCTTGGCCGAGGTTATGTGGCACGAAATGGTTATCGCTGCGATTGCCATAATTCTAATTCTTGGGCATATTCGTAGCGTGTTTGTAATCTGCATTACACTTCCTCTTTCGGTTCTTTTTTCATTTTCGATGATGTGGGCCCTACGCAACCTTGGCATCATTGATATTCAAGCCAACATCATGTCACTTGCAGGAATCACGATTTCAATAGGCGTGCTGGTAGATCAAGCAATTGTTATGGTTGAAAATGCATCACACCACCTTAAAGAAAAATTCGGGAACAATCGTGTTTCAGGTGACAACACTGAACTTATTATAAAAGCATGCGTTTCCGTAGGTAGGCCAATCTTCTTCTCCATCTTAATCATGCTTCTTTCATTCATCCCAGTATTCCTTCTCTCAGGAAGAGAGGGTAAATTATTTCACCCACTCGCATACACCAAAACCTTTGCACTTATTGGCACTGCACTTTTTTCAGTAACTTTAGTCCCCGCACTTATCCCGCTTTTAATTCGCGGTCGCTTGCGTTCAGAACAAGAAAATTTTATCGTTCGTAGCTTTATATCTATTTACAAACCTTTTCTTTCTTGGTTTATGCCTCGCATTAATCTCGTCATGTGGATGTTCGCAGCTCTACTTATTCTCGCAGCGGGAATTTTTCCCTTGCAGGCTTTAGTGGGGTTGGGTGCTTCAGAAACAGCTTGGCAAAATATGTTCCTTGCTGTTCTAGCAATTGTTACAAGCATTACCGTAATGTCGACGATGGGTGGTATGAATCAGATTTTTTCACTTGTCACCCTCATTGCTTTAGGAGTTTGCGCTCACAGTTTTCCAAAAATAGGCGTGGCATTCATGCCCGCACTTGATGAGGGAACCACCCTTGATATGCCTGTCACTGTGCCAAGGGCAAGTGTAACCCAGGTTATTGATGACCTAAAAGCAAGGGATGCTCTAGTCCGCGGTTTTCCTGAAGTTGAAAGTGTGGTTGGAAAAGCAGGAAGAGCTGATACCCCGACAGATCCCTCACCATTAGATATGGTTGAAACCTTCATTAATTTTCGGCCCAAGGAATTCTGGCCAAGGCGTGTTCTTAAGTACAACGATGGCATCAGGCAAGCAACAACCATCCTTTCGAGCTTGGAGAAAGCTGGTTATGTTTCAAAAAAAGTAACAGCAGATGACAGATCCAATATGCTGGTTGAATCAACTCAAAAAGCTATAGAAAGATTCGATGAAGTTCAACGAGAACTTGCAACCAGAAGATTTGTGGAAATGGAAGCCTCCCTTGCTGCACTCTGCGCTAAAGAGTTCACAAGTAAAGCGATCAATCATTTTTCAAATGGCAGCGAATGGATTGGAACACCATTGCTTTCAGACATAAAACTTGCGGAATTAGAAGCACGATTAACCAAAGGTTTTGGACTCGCAATGGCAAGGCATGTTTCTATTGGCGAAATCGAAAAAGAGCTTCGCTTATTTGCTGATATGCTGGCATCTGAAAAATTAATTACAGACCCTGCAACAGCAATGAAAACCGCACCAAATTTTATTGAAGTTATCAGTGAAAAAATAACTGGTAAAAATACAACTCTTGCAGATCGTATCACCTCGCAACTATTAAAAACACAAAACCAATTCTGGCACAAAGAAGTTCAACTATTAGATCAGGAATTGTTTTATCACGGAACTTCTGCCTTTATATGGCTCGCTATTGAAGAACTTTTCACCTATTCCAGAGA
>QWPF01000184.1 GCA_003671255.1 Planctomycetota bacterium
ATGCGAACGCCTAGGGTTCCTGCAATGCCAGTAGTGTTTCTGCAGCGGGCGATGTTTTTAATCTTAGCTGCAATTGCAATCAACTCTTTGTTGGCAAGAAGCTTGGTGACTGCTGCGACCATTTCCGGGTTAAGCCCCTGTTGAAGGTTTTTAAGTTCTGCTCCCTGGGGCAAATCCTGCAATAAGTATTCTCGTAGTTCGCCTACTGTTAGTGATGCAATGGGTTTGAACGCAACGGAGTTATGGGTGTCGAATATTACTTTAGAGACATCATCAGAATCGGGGTCGAGAATTGGGTGGGCAAGGAATTCACGAAGGGGTAGATCTGCAAGGGCCATTTTTGCAGCGATGCGTTCTCTTTCATTTTTCGCAGCAAGCCCTGCAAGTAAATCTCCGGATTTGGGTTCATTGGCCTTGGCTAAAAGCGCTTTAAGATCTGCGAAGTTATATTGTTCGCCACGAATTACATGAGAATAAGCCATCGAGAAAATCCAAGTCTGATTTTAATTAAGCACAAAGTTAAATTGTAATGAGATAAGTGGCTTAAAGCGAAGGCCTTTATAGGTGGAATTATTTTATGCCTTTTAAAGCGAAGGGGATCTTTGGGGGCAATGACTAAAGGTGAACCCGATTGAGGGTAAGTATTTAAGCTTGAAAAGGATGGTGTTTAAAAGGTTTGATCCTGTTGTAACAGCTATAAGGCTATGTTTTGGAATAGGTTGTGGCTAATGATGTTCGAAGCTATATTTTGGAAAAAATAATCGTTTAGCGGGTCAATTCTGTGCAAGAGGGGTTTAAGATGGTAGTTAATCGTAAATCATGCTTGGTATTTTGCCGAATTGCAATGGGATGAATGATGTTAAACCTGCCGAAAATAATTCGCTCGAAATTGATGATCGTGGCATTGGGATTTGCAATTATTGAAATTGCAACTGCCGCTGTTCCGGAAGTTAAAAAAGTATCGCCCGGCAAAAATAAAAAAGGGCCTGATAAAAATGTTGTATTGTCTGCAGACCCAGATGCTTCCAAGGTTGAATATTTTGAAAAGAATGTCAGGCCGATTTTGGTGAATCATTGTTATGCCTGCCATAGTGCGGATACCAAACCTTCAGGTGATTTGCGGGTGGACGATCGCAAGGGCCTTATTGTTGGTGGGAAGAATGGGCCAGCAATCGTTGTGGGGAAACCTGATCAGGGGTTATTGCTTAAAAGGGTCTCGAGTGGTGCGAATAAGCAGATGCCTTTGCAGGGTGAAAAATTAAACGATACGCAAATCAGCAGCCTGAAGAAATGGATCGAAGATGGGGCGGTATGGCCTGCGGTTAAGTTGCCTTTTGCATTGGGCCAAAGCAGGCCTACCTATGAAAAATTAAAGAAAGAACATTGGGCCTGGCAACCGATAGCAAACCCCAAGGTTCCAGAAGTAAAAGATGTTTCATGGTCTAAGTCGAGCGTGGACAGGTTTGTATTTTCGAAGATGGATGCAGCGGGGTTGCAACCTGTTGCTGATGCAGATCGGGTTAGCTTGATAAGAAGATTGACTTTTGATTTGACCGGTTTGCCCCCAACGCCTGCGGAAATCCAAAGCTTTGTCAATGATACCAACCCCAATGCGTTAGAAAATCTAGTGGATAGGCTTCTCGCAGCAAAGGCCTTTGGCGAAAGTTGGGGCAGGCACTGGCTTGATGTTGCAAGGTATGGTGAATCTACAGGCCCAAGCAGAAATATTCCGTATCCCCATGCTTGGAGGTACCGCGATTATGTCATCGATAGTTTCAACGCGGATCTGCCCTTTAATCAATTCATCAAAGAGCAGGTTGCTGGCGATCTTCTTTCCCCTAAAAATGATGAGGATTCAAACCGCCTGAAGATTGCAACGGGTTTTCTTGCCTTGGGTGTCAAGGATGTAAACCAGCGCTTCAAAACACGATTCATCATGGATAATGTGGATGAGCAGATTGATGTGGTTACTCGTTCCGTGCTTGGTCTGACTGTAAGTTGCGCTCGATGCCATGATCATAAGTTTGATCCTATTCCACAAACCGATTACTACTCATTGGCGGGGATATTCACCAGCACCGATAATGCCTCCGGGTTGAGAAATCTGATGGGCGGGGGCGGGTTGGCTTATTATGTTCCTGATAATCTGGTCAAGCTTAAGGGCGCTGTTTCGCAGGTGCCCGACGAAAAGCGTATCAAGCTTCAGGCAGAAATTGAAGATGCCAAGAAGGCGTGGGAAGAAATCAAAGGCACTCCCAAGGGCTTGAAACCTGATGCCAATGGCGAACCAGAACAGAAAAAATTCCGGGTTAAGTTGGAAAAACTACAATCAGACTTATCCGCACTGATGGATTCCGCCCAGGAGTCACTGTCTGCGCATGGCGTGCGGGATTCTAATGTGATTGCGGATACCGAGGTTCGCATCCGTGGTGAAGCAGAGAAACTTGGCCCAGTTTGGCCCCGTGGGTATCTTACTGCTTTTCATGTCCCTGATGCCAAGCCTGTCAACAAGCAGCAAAGTGGCAGGTTGGAACTTGCACAATGGTTGACCAGCGAACAAAACCCCCTTGCATCGAGGGTGATTGTGAACCGGGTTTGGGCCCATCTTTTTGGCAGGGGCATTGTTTCCACGGTTGACAACTTTGGCGTTTCGGGTGACAAACCCTCGAACCCGGAACTCCTCGATTATTTATCCCGCCAATTCATGCAAGATGGGTGGAGCATCAAAAAGCTTGTCCGCACCCTCGTGCTTACCAAGGCTTATCAATTATCCTCCCAATCAACCGATAAACACTATCAGGTTGACCCTGCAAATTCCCTGGTATGGCATCATTCGCCTCGCAGTTTAAGTGCGGAAGAGTTTCGCGATGCCATGCTTGCCACAGGTGGGCGGCTTAATTCGAATAGGATTTCAGGTTCACCTACAAACAATTTTAAAATGAAAGAGATTCGCGACAATGGTGGCGAAGCGAAACAGATTCACGATTCAGCAGCGAAGAGTTCTTATCGAAGTATTTACCTGCCACTTTTGCGCGGCCTTACTCCGAAAGATCTTGAAGCATTCGACCCCGTGGATCAAACCTTGGTGACGGGTAACCGCGATTCCACTACGGTGCCGGGCCAGGCTTTGTTTGTACTTAATTCTTCATTTGTAAGAAGGCAATCTTTGGTGCTTGCAGAAAAGCTTTTGCAGAACTCAAATAGTTCTGATGATGATAAAATTAAGCAGGCGTATCAACTTATGCTTGGTCGTATTCCGAATGAAAAAGAATTGGAGAGAAGTAACACCTTTTTGGCGGATTATGAATCTGCTGCAAGAGAGTTGAAGTACCCACCAAAACCAAACATGAAGAAGCCTGTTCAAGCCAAGCAGAATGCTAAGAAAAAAAATGCCCCTCCCGCGAACCCCGATCAGATCGAACAAGAAGGCGAATTATCAAACGATGAAGAAGTCTTGCCAAAAGATGGTAAAACTGCGGCATGGCTCGCTTTGGTGCAGGCTTTGTATGCTTCTGCGGAGTTCAGGTTTATTAAATAATTCAATCGAATGCTTTGTAATAAAAGGATGATGCCATGATAGAAGTTTCTCGTAGGCAGGTTTTAAAATCAGCAAGTGGTGGCTTTGGCATGCTTGCCCTCGCAGGCCTGATAGGTCAGCAAGCTAAAGGCGCAGTAAAAGCTTCCGCAATGCCTTTGGCGCCTAAAGAGCCCCACTTCACTCCCAAGGCAAAGCGCCTTATCTTCGTGCATATGAATGGCTCGATGTCGCATCATGATACTTTCGATTACAAGCCCCAATTGATCAAAGATGATGGGAAATCTGGCCCTGGTGGTGGAACGCTCACTGCTTCAAAATTCAAGTTTTCCCAACATGGCCAAACGGGGTCATGGTTTTCAGAGCTTCTGCCCAACATGGCCACCCATGCGGATAAGATTTGCTGGCTCAGAGGCTTGTACACCGATACCCCCGCACATCCCCAAGCCGTAGTCCAATTGCATACCGGTAGTGCCAATGCTGCTCTTACCCGCCCAAGCATGGGTGCTTGGCTTCTTTATGGGCTTGGTAGCGAAAACCAAGATTTGCCAGGCTACATCACCATCAATCCACCGCCAAACTTTGGTGGTTCGGTAAACTTCGGAAGTGCGTTTCTACCTGCTCATTTTCAAGGAACCAGAATTGATGACAAAGGCAATCTTCCCAACCTTAGGCCTTCTTCCGATACTTTATTGCAACGCAAACAACTTGATTTGATTCAAGCCATGAACCGTGATTTGGCTTCTTCTGCCGGTGCTCCTGATTCTTTGGAAGGCATCATCCAGAACTATGAACTCGGTTTTAAAATGCAGCACAAAGTGCCCGAGCTTCTTGATATCTCCAGGGAATCTCAACGCACCAAGGATGCCTATGGCGTAGATAGAAACGCCACTTCTAGCTTTGCCCGTCAATGTATCATGGCACGCAGATTAAGCGAAGCCGGGGTTCGTTTTGTTGAGATTTGTCAACCAGGTTGGGATCATCATAATAATCTTCACAAGGGCCTGATAGATCGCTGTGGCTCCATCGATCAACCCGTTGCCGCCCTGCTTGCCGACCTTGATCAACGGGGCCTTCTTGAAGAAACTTTAGTTTTGTTCGGCAGCGAATTCGGCAGGCTTCCCACCGAACAAGGCAAGGATGGCCGTGACCATAACATTACTGGCTACCCAATGTTCATGGTGGGTGCGGGTGTCAAAAAAGGCTTTAGTTATGGCGTCACGGATGAATATGGTATTAAGGCTGTTGAAGGCAGAATGCACAACAACGATTTTCATGCCACCCTCTTGGCATTGATGGGCCTTGACCATACCCAGCTTACTTATCGATACGCAGGCCGTGATTTCAGGTTGACCGATGTGGCGGGGAAGGTGGCTCAGGAAATCTTTTCTTAAGGATCTTCCAGCCTAGTGAGAAGTGATTGCAATAAATGCCAATCACATTTGGTGATCAACCCAATTGCTTTAGCACGGCTTTTAATTCCTGAAGCAGAACTTCCACATTTCCATGGGTGTTGTAGCCATGGATTGCAATTCTCAATCGCCCAGCATTGCCCATCACATGAATGTTTTTTGATTTTAGATGAGCATGAATAACATCAGCTTTGGGATGTCGAAACGCCAAGATGCCCGCAACATGTTCTGGATTCGTGGGAGTGATCACTTCGATGGGCAGCTTTGCCCACTCTTCGAGGCAATGCAAAACCAA
>QWPF01000185.1 GCA_003671255.1 Planctomycetota bacterium
GGTTGCTGATCTTCTTGTTAAAGCCATTGGCAAGCAGGTGGCTTGCATTTTTGTTGATAACGGTTTGCTCAGGCAGGGCGAATCAGACATGGTTCGTAAAACTTTCCGCGACAACTTCAACGCAGACCTTCATGTAGTTGATGCCTCGGATCGCTTTTTAACCGCACTCGATGGCATTACCGATCCTCAGCAAAAGCGCAAAATCATAGGCCATGTCTTCATCGATGTATTCAAAGATGAAGCCAAGCATATTAAAGATGCTAAATTTCTGGCCCAAGGCACACTCTACCCAGATGTGATTGAAAGCGGTGGCACCGTGGATGGCCCTGCTGCTACGATTAAAACGCACCATAATGTTGGCGGGCTTCCAGCAGAGCTAGGGTTCGATCTTGTAGAACCTTTGAAAGATTTATTTAAAGACGAAGTTCGAAGGCTTGGGCTTGAACTCGGGTTACCCGAGGGCACCGTTTGGCGCCATCCTTTTCCTGGCCCAGGCTTGGCGGTTCGTTGCATTGGGGCTATCAACAAAACCAGACTTGAAATACTCCGACAGGCAGACACCGTATTACTTGACGAACTGAAGAAATCCGGATGGTACAAGAAAACCAGTCAAGCGTTCACCGTATTGCTGCCTGTGCAAACCGTGGGTGTGATGGGTGATGGCAGAACTTACGAAAATGTGATCGCAGTCAGAGCTGTTGAAACTGATGACTTTATGACTGCAGATTGGTCTCATTTGCCCTATGAGCTGCTTGCAAGCATTTCCACGAGAATCATCAACCAAGTTAAAGGTGTCAATCGAGTTGTTTACGATATCAGTAGCAAACCACCTGCAACCATCGAATGGGAATAGAGGAGCTTCGTTATGCGTTTCGTAAAAATGCAGGGGATAGGCAACGATTATGTTTATGTTGATTGCATTAGGCAGCCCTTGCCCAGTGATATCGCTTCGTTAGCAACGAAAATCAGCGATCGCAATTTTGGTGTGGGTGGCGATGGGCTCATTCTTATCTGCCCTTCCGATAAAGCGGATGCCCGCATGCGCATGTTCAACAACGATGGCAGTGAATCGGAGATGTGTGGCAACGGAGTACGATGTGTTGCAAAGTTTGTCTACGACCATGGCATTGCAAAAAAAACCGCCCTTGCAATCGAGACAGGCAGGGGAGTGCTGAAGCTGGAATTGGAAACAGCGGGTGGTAAATGCCATCAAGTTAGGGTGGATATGGGGGAACCAATTCTGATTGCAGAAAACATTCCCACGACGCTTTTAGGCACGCCTCCTTTGAAAACCTCACTGGTGATTGATGGGGTGGAATTAAAAGTAACTTGTATTTCGATGGGGAATCCACATTGCATCACTTTTGTAAAAGAGATCACCAATGAAATGGTTTTGGGGATAGGCCCGAAGGTTGAAAAACACCCAGCATTTCCTCGAAGGACGAATGTTGAATTCGTGCGGGTGGATAACCCTGATGAAATAACGATGAGGGTATGGGAGAGGGGTTCTGGGGAAACCTTGGCCTGTGGCACTGGGGCGTGTGCGGTTGCAGTTGCGGGCGTGCTAACCGGAAGAACAAATAGATCAATTATTGCTCATTTGAGGGGCGGAGACCTTAGACTGGACTGGTCTAAAACCGATAATCATGTTTTTATGACTGGGCCAGCGGTCGAGGTTTTTCAGGGTGAATGGCCCGGCTGAAATAACTCAAATAGATTGTGAAAGTAAATTGCTCAAGAGCGGAGAAGATTCCCATGAAAATCAGGAGCCCCTTTCTTGTTAAAACTCTTGGCTTCACCATTGCTTGCTTTGTACGCTCTTGGATAAGCACGATTTTCTACCGTTACATGCCTGAAACCATTAACTATGACCCTAATCAGCCCAACCTTAAGAACCGCTATATTTACATCTTCTGGCATGAAAACCTATTGATGCCTGCTTACCATTATGGGAATCCGAATATCAGCGTTTTAATCAGCAACCATTCCGATGGAGAAATGATTGCACAAGCTTGCAAACATCTGGGGTTCAGTTTGGTGCGCGGCAGCAGTACCCGCGGGGGCATTGAAGCTATGAGAAACATGGTAAAACTAAGTAAAGCGGGAGGGCATATTGCAATTACACCGGATGGCCCCAAAGGCCCTAGAGGCGTGATTCAGCAGGGTGTTATCTACCTCGCTGCAAAAACCGGCCTGCCCATCATTCCCTTGGGATTTGCCTACAGTTCTGTAAAACGAGCCAATAGCTGGGATAAATTTGTAATTCCCAATCCTTTCAGCAAGGTGATCATGGTTACCACTCCTGAAATTAATATTCCACCGGAAATTGACAAAGATAGCTTGCAACACCATCTCGACCATGTTCAAAATGAACTGGACAGGGCTACATCGATTGCGGAATCCATCCTTCTAGGCAAAATGAACAAAGTTGCTTAGCCCCTTTTTCATCTGCTATTGCACATTGGCAAACACATCGTTATGAGCACCACCCAAGGCAAAGATTCTGATCTCCCTAAAGGCAAACAGTTGCCCGGGAGGCCTTTAGATACTTGGTTACGCAGTGCCCTAATCGGTTTGGTCTTTGGCATTACTGCGATCTTTGGCATTGCTTTCTGGCTTAATCCTTATGGATCAGATGGTAATGCGCTGCAAATGGGAACGCATGAACAGCTTGGGTTTCCCCCTTGCAACTTCATGATTCTTACGGGCAAGCCATGCCCTTCTTGTGGGATGACCACAAGCTTTGCTTTGATGGTTAGAGGAGACCTTGGAAATGCGCTTAATGCTAACCCCGTAGGATCTGCTCTGGCCTTTTTCTTGATGCTTGTTCTGCCTTGGGGCATCGCAAGTTTATGGTTTGGAAAAACTTTGTTTATCCGATCCATTGAGTTGACCGCCCTTATTGTTCTGGCTTTGTTTGTTGGTATTGCATTATTGCGCTGGGGGATTATTATCGCCCCCGCTTATTGGAAATAACTCGACCGGCTCTTTGCCGGTTGCAAGGAGCCTTCGATGATTATCTTGAAAACCTTTTGGCGCAGCTTAGCTCTTATGATGCTGGCATTCAGCATTGCAGGTTGCAACCCTTTTGCTATGGTCAATTTCCTCTTAATGGATGATCCTAAGCACGAGGCGGAATTACAATCCCTGGCATCCAAAGACAAAAAAGCTGAAAAGAAAGTCTTAATTCTTACCTATGGGAAGTTGGATCTTCGCCCAGAACTGATCAATTCCGATCGCGAAATCGGATACACCGTCGAAAAAAACCTCAAGGCATTAGCCAATGCGAATGGCGACAAACTTACGGTTATTCCCAATCGCAAAGTTGAAGAATATAAAAGCAAACACTCCGACTGGGCAGAGCGCGACCCTGCAGAAATCGGTAAGCACTTTAAAGCTGACTATGTGATTTACCTTGAAATCAATTCTTTGGGTATTTACGAACTCGGCAGCGGCGGCACGCTTTATCGTGGGCGGGCTGACATCAACATTAGTTTGCTAGATCTTAAAAACCCAGATGAATCGCAACCTTCAAGGAACTTTACCTGCCAGTATCCAAAAGAATCGAGAATGCAAGTTACCTCAACTGATCAATCCCCGATGGAATTCAGGCAGTCATTCCTCGATTATGTGGGGAAAAGAGTCTCATGGAAATTCGCAGCAAGGCCGACCCGTGATGACTTCTATGCGGATTAATTCAATAGGTTAACTTAAGTTATTAAACCAATTACCTTCAGATGGAGCTTTTCAATATGTCAGAACCAATCGTGATTCGTTGCAGAGATAATGGGCCATTCGTGATCAAAGCACCTGTTCAAGTGGTTGACCATGATGGCAAACCGTTCACAATTCCAGCAGGAAAAGAAACCATTGCATTGTGCCGATGTGGTGCTTCGAAGAATAAGCCTTTTTGCGATGGTGCGCACAACGGCTGTGGATTTCAAGCAGCAGAAAAAGCCCCTGTATAAGGGATCACTTGGCTTTGGCTTTGGCCTTGGCTTTGCCTATATCTAAATCTAGATCAGCAATATCCGCTTCCACTTTAAGGCTCTTGGATACCATCCCGGAGCCTTTTTTTTCGTTAGCCATGAAGCCCGCACTTCCCGTAACCGTATAATCCCCGGCAGCTAGGTCCGCACTAAAAGCGCCATCTGCTGCAACCTTAGCCTGCGACTGCTCTTTGTTTGCTTTGGCTTCAAACTTTACCATGGGTTTTTCACCGGGAGGCAATCCTGTTATGGGGTTGCCTCCAGAGTGAATCTTTCCAGTAACTTTGAAGGTCTTGGCTTTTGTTTCACCACCACATCCTGCTACCAAAGCCACAATTAACGAAGTCATCACGGCTGCGTGTCTGATACTAATAATCATTGTTGATGTCACCATATCCTACGGTTCCTAAAGCTTGAAAAGATGCCAAAGTAATACTGTAATTGATAAAGCGAACACTGCCATCCACCATCACATAATTGGCCCCACCAGAATGGGAGGAACCAAAAATATTACCGCCCGCTCCTGTTCCAAGCTTACCATCAGCTTGTGGCACAGCGTTGGTTGTTCTTGCAACATCGTGATCCCAAGCACAAGCATAGCCTTCATTATCATCGCTTTGATAAGAACCCATATTGGTAGTATCCATCCGCTTTTCCCCAAACATCAGGGTATTAGTAGTCCCATCTTTGATATGCCCTAGATTCATGCCTACATAACCATAAACCATCGCGCCGTTGGTTCCATCGTTTGCACCCGTATTGTTATTGGAAGATGCATAATCAGTCGGGCCATGTTCATAAGTGCCACCAGGTCCATACCAACTTCCAGTAGGCGGTAAAGCGGCAGGTGATCGTCTGCTGGGGCAAAAGTAAATTTTGATGACAGCCTTGATTACATTGATTTGACACTCAGCAATGGTTGTGCCGCCTGCACCTTTCCAAACTGCGGCCTGTTCGATGAAAGGAAGGATCTGATAAAAGGGCCCAGCTTTTTGGCCTATGCCACCCAAGGGGCTTCCCACTGCAGTGAATTGAGGAACCGCATCGGTCCACCCTATTCCCCCCGAAGGCAGACGATTATAAACATCGTGATGGTTATGCGCTGCAAGGCCCATTTGCTTAAAATTGTTGGCACATTGCGCCCGTGCTGCTGCCTCGCGCACTTTCTGCACCGCTGGCAAAAACAAACCGATTAAAATCGCAATGATGGCGATAACCACCAAAATTTC
>QWPF01000186.1 GCA_003671255.1 Planctomycetota bacterium
GATTCTGCCAACTTCCCTAATAGCCCTTACACGCTTCCTAAAGGAATGGCTTATTTCGAGACAACGCCTTCCGTTGCAGGGAAGGGGAGTTCCAATCCAAGAACTTACAGCACCCCTACCTTGATTAGGTATGGGTTAACCGATGATGTGGAATTGCGATTGTTTACCAACTCATTAACCGTGGAGAGTTCACCAAACAGGGCAGGATTTTCGCCTGTAGTGTTTGATATGAAGGTTCATTTTTGGGATGAAAACAAAGACTTATTCTTACCTGCAGTAGGTATGGAAATCTTGCTTCAAAGCACTTTTGGGTCGAGCTTTCTAAACACAGGGGTTCAGCCCAGCATGAATCTTTTATTCAGCAAGGATCTTGTTTGGGATACGGTATTAGAAGCCAGTGTGGGTTTACAAAGTGGCGATATAGGTCTTAATTCAGGGGATAGTTATGAAATGACTGTTCAGGGTGATTTAACCACCAAAGTTACCGAAAGAATCTCTTTGTTTGTGCAGACTGCTTACAATGGTTCGGTTGATCCGAGGTTTGCAAATAATATTTTAGTAGGGGGCGGTGGTCTTTTGAATCTTACAGAAACTATTACAATCTATGGCAGCTATAATGCCAGCGTTGTAAAAAACCTGCCCCCTTACTTCACCCAATTGGGCATAGCCTTCGCCTTCTAGGACTACGGTTATTTCTGACTGCTCCAATAAACAGTGGGTTCATAGGTTGCAGAAAGATCAATCCTAACATCATCCACCATATCGAGTGGATAGGTTACGGTTGCTTTCACTTTATCACGATCAAGAAGGTTTACGAGTGCGCCTGCAGATACTACTATTTCAGCGCACAACCAGCGGGTGCGATCATCGTAGGTGGCTGCTAAATGCTTTTCCTTGATGCCTCCTCGATGCCTGAAATAAGTACCTTGCAACAAAAGCCTCCACATCGCATAGCGCTTGCCTTCCTGTGCATAAGCAAAGTTGGTAAGGATTTCAGATTCATCTTTGGTAAGTGCACGCTTGGCTTGCCTGACTCCAATACTGCCTTTGAAGTTATAAAGCCTTGGTTCGAGATCGAGCAGATAAACATGGAGAGTATCATCAGGGCCTGATTCAAGCACTGCAAAGCTGCCATCGGTTTTCTTGAAAACAATCCCAGCATGAAAGGGAGGCCCAGTGCCTGCAATGCTATAAAGTTTGGCCCAGAAAGGGCTCATGTCATCAAAAAGAAGGATATCTCCTTCTCTGGGAGTGTAGGCGCGGGAGGTTTTTTCAACCTTGCCATCTGCGTTGCAGGTTTGATCCCAAAGATAGCCAAAAGATTTTTGGCTTGGTTCTGCAGAAACTGCGGAAGTCGCTAATAAAGTTGCTAAAAATATTGAACCTAAACTGCTGATCACGATGAACACCCTCCTATCCATGGAGATAAATCTTACATTTCTTTATCGACAATATAAAATAAGTGATCAAATTTAAATCAATTGGATTATTTGATTGATCGATGGCAAAGTTTAAAGAATTATCCCTGTATTGATTATGCTGGCTAGGGCTGATTATGCTGGTTGTGTTAAATATTCAAATTATTATTTCTGGTAACCAAACTTCCCTTTCAAATAGCGATCGCCCATTCTTCCAAAATTAATGGGATCAAACCCAAGCAAAGGCCTGATAAATCCTGGGAAAATCGCATCTCGCTGGCGTTTTGTTATCACCTTCATCACAACTTCCATGCACTTTTCCAAAGGCCATAATCTGAAAGGCAGTACCGGAGTTTTATCAAGAACTTTACCATCGCCGCCTAAGATCCGCTGTCTTAATGGTGTATCGATAAACCCGGTCGAAATGACGCCTATATGTACTCCATCGCGATCAACTTCCATTCTGACGCTGTCCAATAATCCCTGAATTGCAAATTTACTCGCCCCATAAATCGAGTATTCAGGCACACCTCTTTTTCCGGTTAGGCTGCTCATCGCAACAAAAGACCCCTTGGTTTTTTTTAAAAAGGGAAGGACATGATGAAGCAGATACAAGACACCAAAGAAATTTACTTTCATCAGTTGTTCGATCGCATCGATTTTTGATTCTTCAAAAGGTGCACGCATCGAAACGCCCGCAGCAGCAAACACCAGATCGATTCTTCCAAATTTAGAAATCGTTTCTTCTACTAACTGTTTTACCTGCTGCTCTTCTGAAACATCTGCAGGTATCAAAAAAGGCAGCATCGCTGAAGCTGGAAATTCCTTCTTCGCTTCTTCTAGCTTTGCCAGATCCCTGCCCGATATCACCACGGTGTAGCCAAGTGCGGAAAGTTTCTTGGCGGTGGCAAGGCCTATGCCGGAAGACCCCCCTGTAATCAGTGCTACTTTTTCACCAGCTTTAGACATGCCTTTTTACAACCACCATTTCAATAATTACTTTGGTTTTACTTCTCGCTATATTTACAATCAATGTACATTGGGAATAAAACCACTTGGGTAATTATATGACAGTAAAGCTTAAACTGCTTGGGATTATGTTATTACTTCTGCAATCATGGGACCTTGCAGCTCAGCTTCCGACTGCGGAGCAACAAATCCAAGAAGCTTCAAAGGTTTATGAACAGGCGCTCACCCAGAAAAATGAACCTCTGTTGAAATCCATCCTTGCGGATAACTTCATCCTGACCACTGCATCAGGCAAGGTTCTCACCAAAAAAGACATGATGTTGAATCTAAGCAAGGAGGGAACGAAATACGATAAGTTTGAGTCTTCCGAAGTGAAGATTAGCATCTTGAACGAAGCTGCAATTGAAACAGGCAAAGTGCATACCGTGGGAATTAGAGACGGCAAGAAGATAGCAGAGACAACCCGATATACCGATTTCTGGGTCAAGATTAAGGGCAAATGGCTCTTGCTCGCAGAACATTCCAGCTTCATTACCAATCCATAGCCTACTTCTTCTTCGTACTTTTCTGAGTACTTGCGGAGCCTTTCGAACGGCCTAGGCCATCTTGAAACTTTACCGAACTGCCCGAGGTTGATGCACTTCCCGTTTTCCTTCCCAATTCATCATGAAATGAAATATCATCCCCCGACCGCTTGGCTTCGCCCTGCCTACGGCCTGTGTGATCGTAGAAAGTTACCTTATCTTTGCTCAAGTTTGCATGCCCATCGCTTCGACCCATCGCATCACTGAATCGAATGCTATCACCTGAAATGGTGCCTTTGCCAATCGTTCTGCCACGCTCATCGTGAAAAGTAACCGAGTTGCCCGACCATTGCGCATGCATCGAAGTCCGACCCAGCGCATCTTTTAAAGAGGTGGGTTTATCACCGGAAAGAAGTCCTACAGCAGCAGCTTGCTTAACTTGTTCATCAATGCCTTCCGCAGCAAAAGGCATTAACAGACTCAAAATCATGGTTGAAATAAACATTTTATAATTTCCTCCAGTAGTTAATTTACAGTATTGTCATGTAGGTTATTCGTTCAGAAGCGAAAATTATTTCAAAGAATCCATTTTTAATCGATCTAGAAACTCGGTACATTATGGCATAAGTAGTATTGGATTGCTGATTTAAGGAGAATTGACATGACAATTCGGAT
This sequence comes from Planctomycetota bacterium, assembly GCA_003671255.1. GTDB lineage: Bacteria > Planctomycetota > Planctomycetia > Gemmatales > Gemmataceae > UBA969. Next base: position 3,587 of record QWPF01000186.1, read on the forward strand.
TCTAGGCGCCCTGGCATTTTTTGGCCTGATAATTGGTTTCAACAGCGCAGGCTTGACAAGTAAAAGCAATGCAGCTGCAGATAAACCCTTGATGGTTTCCCATGATGTTTTCTTCTCTTTGAAGGATGCAACTGCTGAAAATAAAAAGACTTTAGTGGAAGCCTGCCATAAGTATTTGAAAGGCCATCCAGGCGAAGCCTTCTTTAGTGCAGGGGTGTTGGCGGAAGATTTAAAACGCCCAGTAAACGATTTAAACTTTGATGTTGCTTTGCATATTGTTTTTAATGATAAAGCAAGCCAGGATAAATATCAGGATGCGCCACGGCATCTTGAATTCATCGAGAAGAATAAATCCTTGTGGAAAAGTGTTCGAGTGTTTGATTCCTATGTTTCCAAGTAACCAAGAAAGAGTTTGAACCATTATGAAAATTAAATCCATTGTCTTTGTGTTGGCCTTGGGCACCACCCTAGGCGCTGTATCGGTGGGCCTTGCTGCTGATCGCGAAAACGGTTTGCTCAAAAAAATCTTCAACCGTCGTACTCAAACCAATGTAAAAACAACTGCACCCACTCAGGAACCACCAGTGACTACTCCTGCGGGCACTGATCCTGCGAATAAGGGTGCTAAAAGATTGCCCGTTGGGCAGCTTACTTCCATTAAGGAAGATGCAGCAATCAATACCCTTAGCAGCGAAGAAAAGTCGCTTGGCTTTGAGTTGATCTTTAATGGTAAAGATTACAAGGGCTGGGAAAATAAAGGTAATTGGGTTGTTGAAGAAGGTGCAATTGCCCGCAAAGACAAAGGCGGTGGTATCACCTACAACGCCAAGAAAGTTCCTGACAATTTCGAATTGCGTTTCGAATGGAAGGTAGGCAAGGGTAGCAATAGTGGTATCTATTATCGCCCAGGCCAGTATGAATATCAGATCCTTGACAACAAGGTTCATAACGATGGAAAAAATCCCCGCACCAGTGCAGCCTCTTTGTATTACTGCATGCCTCCCTCCAAGGATCTCACCAATCCTGTGGGCGAATGGAACACAGGCCGTATCGTTTGCAAAGGTTCTGTAATTCAGCACTGGCTAAATGGGGTTAAGGTAATTGATTTTGATTACAAAGACGCTAAGTATGCTTGGGAAGTTGAATTGCTTAAAGTTCGTGGCGCAAACCTCGATGCTCGTGGTGCAAACTTCCAAATTCAAGACCATGGCGATCCAGTTTGGTTCCGCAGTTTAAAGCTTCGTGAGTTGAAAGATTCCGATCAGCTTGACAAGACTACTGTAACACCAGCTAAGATTGCAGAAGAAATTGTGAAGCGTGAACAGGCTTACATTGATAATTCCAAGAAGAAGAAGTAAGCCTTAACGGTTAAAGATAACGAGAAAGCCCGGGAAGAATAGATTCTTCCCGGGCTTTTATTTTGACTTTGTATCAGCGCCTAGGGTTTTGGGTTCTCTTCTTTTGATTCAGGTTCGGGCGTTGGTATTTCCACAAACTTCATAGCTTCATCGGGCAATTCGTAAGAGCTATGCATCATTTCAAGTTCATCATTTACGAGGTCTGGGCTGATGATGCCTTGAAGAATCTGCACAGCAAATATTTCCT
>QWPF01000187.1 GCA_003671255.1 Planctomycetota bacterium
CACGGGCATCAGCAAGATCTGCGAGTTTCACCCATTGGGCAAGTTTTTCAGCAGTATCCGCCATGCTTTGGGTGCGAAGTTCGATATCTTTTTTCTGACCAGCGATCTCAGCGAGGAACACTCCCTTTTGCAGAAGATTTTCCTTGATGGTGCTGTCTTTTTTCGCAATCACCAGTTGATCGGCTTTTAACTGCCCCTGCAAATCCATTACTTTTTGGCCAAGAAGTGCAACATTGGATCGAGCAAGATCGCGTTCGGAAAGAGCCTTGGTTTTTTCATCTTCAAGAAGCGCAGTTTGTTCCTGCAATTTTTCTTCGATCATCTTGGCTTCACGCATGTTAGCAAGCCAAAGAAAAATGATGCACCCAAGGGCGCAACATAGTACATCAATCATGTAAATGTTGAAGAGATTGGGCATACGATGTTTTTTTTGCATTTTATACCTCGGTATCAAACCTTGCTTGCACCTATGGAATTGCGATATTGAACAACTGAAGAAACACCACCTGAATCAAAGCACCCCTGCCCCGCCATCATCATGGCATTAGAACAAATAAAGGATTGGTGAAATAAATCCTCAGGCGAATGAGTATGGTAAGAAGCACCAGAAGTAGCCTGCACCAATAGTGAAGCAAGGCCTGGAACCCCACCTAGGTTATGGGCAAGGGCCAAATGAATATCATCAGTGGCTGAGATTTTATGACGGATAAAATCGTTGATATGCACCTTTAGCGATGCAAACATTTCGAAAAAGCAACGCTTTAAGTCCGCCTGGGTTATTACAAATTCTTGGTTCCAAAACTCTTCTTCCAACACCACTTTGAAAGAAGGCCTGGTGCCGATGCTTGATAGTAGTTTTTGTGCCTGAAGGAAAAGCGCCTGATCGGTGGCGGGTTTTACCCTTGGATCTTTTCTGCAATGGAGGATTGCTTTTTCAGCAATAAAATCAGCTAGTTTTAACACCCATAGGTGCAAGCTGAATTCGGGAAAGACTTTGCCTGTTAACAAGTGTGGAACGCCATCAGCAATCTGAACATGAGAAAGAGAAAGGCCGAACCCATCCATTTCAACCGCTAAACAATTACTAGAAGTTTGAGATTTACGAGTCGCTCCAAGTGCCAAGGCAGTAGCAGAAGTAAGGGAACCTTGAACTTGCACACCTATTTTCGAAGCAATTTGTTCAATTCTTCGTATTTGTTTGGGGGCCAGATATAAGGGGAGAGAAAAAGCGCACTTAGTCTCGAATTTAGTCTCTTGGGGCATTTGAGCAAAGAGTTCAACGAGATAAAATTCGAGGGCTTGATCTGCAGTGGTTTCTGATTTCCCGAGGCCCCATGTTTTATTGGAACAGATCCAAGGTAAAAAATTACTACAAACCTTATGGCTACCTTGCCTGGAAAAAGAATGCCCCTGCAAAGGAGAAACTTTATCATCTAGAGAAAGAATCATATCTCTACTTTTAAAATTTTCATGTGAAGAACCAATAGGATTTTCCCCTGCAACACCCCAAATGGAATGAATGGAAAGCGAGTCGATATAAATGCCTGCTACATTCATACTCAAACTTCCTTGTATTTTTCCGAGGTGAAATCAAGCTGGTAAGAATCAGGTGCTTCATCAGAAGGATTTGCAGAAAATGTTTTGTGGCCATCATCCAGCTTTCCAACCAGATTATCTAAGCAATACTGTTTGCAATCGAGAACAAGGTTCTCTTCCTCTTTCTGGATGATTTGAAGGAAAAACATCAAAAGGATACTAAGCGCAAGAGCAACAAGGGTGCAATCAAAAGCAACATTTAAATGGGAGGTAGCTTCTTTGATAAAAGAACCGATGGCTTTATCGGTATCTCCGCCCATGGAAAGGCTGCCTGCAAGGCCACGAACGGTGCCCAAAAATCCAATAGCAGGAAGCGACCAAGCAAGATAATTCACAGTAGACATGGAAGTAACCATGCGATCGATGACCACATCGGATTGCATTTTAACAGCATCAACGACATCTGCACTGGATTTGGTGACGCCGAACCGATTTAAAGCAGTTTCTAAAAGTTGAGAAAGAATAAAAGGGCCATTCGTTCTAGATTGGTCAGCAATTTTTCTTTGAAGAAGCCTAGCATCTTCAGGAAGGATTCGATGTGATGGGTCATGGGATAAAAGATTGAGAGAAAAGGCCTGAGTTTGCCTGAGGACTTCGGTTTTTTTCGCCCAAAGAATAAGCAAAGCCCAAGTAAAAGCGATGTAGCAAGTAATTTGTTCGGGGCCGAGTAAGAGCTTTAAAAGCCTCTGCTGATTCCATTTATCACTACTAAAACTAAACTGCCCGGGCATGTAGTAACTGATAAGCGTGAAAGAAATACCGCCTACTAAAAAAAGGGCTATCAAAAGTTTGGGTAATTCGTTTACTGCTTTAGTATTTGTAGGTTGCAAGAGATACTCCCATGATTAATCAAATCTCATTCTGAAGGTCGTAACCATGTATTGTCAAGGATGGGCTTACTGTTTACAGTAGTTATTCGCTGGAACTTCCGAAATATTCGACAAATACTACGGAATGTTATTATTTTAACAATTATTATAGGTTCCTGTTTACAATCTACACCTATTTAAAGGAATAACACCTTGGCTACGGATGATTTGATTGCAGTGCTCTGGGATATGGATGGCACCTTGGTGGATACTGCGGAATTGCATTTTCATGCCTGGGTGCGCATTTGCAAGGAATATGGTAGAGAATTCACCCGGGAAGACTTCACCGCTACTTTTGGGAAACGGAACCCTGAAATCATCGACTACCTCTTTGATGGAAAAATCAAAGGCCCTGATGCGGATAAGCTTGGGTATCAAAAGGAAGAATACTACCGTGGGGAATCCAGAAAAACCGGGATCGAACTATTGCCCGGGGTTCTCAATTTATTAAAGAGCCTAAATGAATCAGGAGCGAAACAAGCGATAGGGTCAAGCGCACCCCGAGGTAACCTTGAACTAATTTTGGACTTGACAGGAATGGGGAAATACATGCAGGCGATGGTTGCAATGGAAGACACGCAAAGAGGCAAGCCAGATCCCCAAGTGTTTTTACTGGGAGCGGAAAAATTAAAAATCCAACCCCGAAGATCAGTTGTGGTGGAAGATGCAATTGCAGGAGTAGAAGCTGCAAAAGCAGGTGGCATGAAATGCGTTGCAGTAACCTTTGTCGGGCACCACAGTGCAGAGAAATTAAAAGAAGCAGGGGCAGATCGTGTAGTAAAAACATTGGAAGACATGAGCGCAGGGGATTTTTACAAGCTTGCAGAGGGATAAGCTCAAGAGGTGATTTTCGCCTGCCTGAACTCGCCCAAGGCATTAGCCTGCCAATATTCCATGGAATTTAAATCGCAGCAGGTAAGCCAACCTCCACCATAAACATTGGTATCTAGGCAAAGAAGATGCCCGAGGTTTAAAGGGATCCCTGAGGTTTGTCTGGTATGCCCACAAACGACTTTTTTACCTGATTGATGACCAGAAAAATTCGGGTCCAACTTGTCCCAGAAAAGCAACTTATCTGTTTGTTGATCCAGTGGCAAAGAAGGGTCTACACCTGCATGCACAAAAATATGCTTTTCATCTTCCCAATAACGACTGCATTCTGATTTGAGAAAATCCACAATCTCTGCATCGAAAAGCTCGAAGTCTGGATTAGCAAGATCAACTCCAAAGGATTCAAGAGTTTGCAATCCACCATACAAAAGCCAATCGGTATTGAATCGCTTAAAGTGGATGGATTCAAGAAACATCAAATCATGATTACCAATCAACATCTTTAGATTGGTAAGGGTTTTAAGCTGGATTAATTTAAGAAGAACATCTTTGGATTGTGGTCCTCGATCGATGTAATCGCCCAAGGTTACCAGAGTATCTTCAAGATCCGGTTTCAAATGATCGAGCAATAAGTTTAGAGGGGTAATAAAACCATGGATATCGCCGATAACCAAAAGCCTTCCAGCCATTAAAAACCCCTAGGATGAGAAAGTCAGGCAGCATCCATGCCAGAGCCATCCGAAAAATTAAAGCGACACTCCGCAAGAACAGCATACTCGGTCAATTTTGCAGCTGTAACACCAATTCTTTGAAAACAATCAATGACTACACTATCGGAATCTGTGAGAAGGCTGATCAATAAATCCATGGGTGTAATCTTTTTTCTGGCATGAATGGAGCTTCGATCTTTGGCATCCCTGATCAATTCGATGACCTGATCAGAAAGAAACTCCCGATGCAGAAAAAGCTTGGCATGTTCGGGAGTTTTATCTTGATGAAACAACTCTTGGAATTGGATGGATAACTGGTTTAAATCAGCCTTTAAGCTTTGCCCCCAGGCAATAATGCCTGGATCGGGGAAACTTAAAAGGCCCATGAAAAGGTGGGGGGTACGAATATTATCTGAACGGGTAGCAACAGCGTGTTTGATGGATTCTGAAAGCACAGTCATCGCATCAGATGAAAAAAGCGAAAGAGATAACTTCCCATTATTTTCAAAGACATCATCCATGACGCCTCCAGTTTTTTAATTAAAAGAACAAGGGTAAGAAGCCAAGGGAAGGATTATGCAAGGAAGGTAAAAGTAAAGCAAGGCAGGCCTTGAAAAGGTGTCCAAAAGCTTCATGCCTTTCACCTATTCAACCTGTTTTGCCATTGCTTAGCAGTCTCCAAGGGAAGGAGATTAAGGTTTTCCCGCAAAGTGCGATTCAACTCTTCCAAGGAATCGGCCCTGATAGTTAAATGCCCAAGTTTACGGCCCGCGCGGGGTTCCTTACCGTAATCATGTAAATGAGCGCCTGGTATCTTTAGCACTTCGACGGCATCGGGCATGGAGCCAATGATATTAATCATTGCAGAAAAACCACGAGGCTTGGGATCACCTAAAGGCAGGCCCGCAACTGCTCGAATATGATTTTCAAACTGACTTGTTTCAGCGCCTTCAATAGTCCAATGCCCGCTGTTATGAACCCTTGGTGCCATCTCGTTGGCAATTAGCTTGCCCTCTTTTTCAAAAAACTCGACTGCAAGAATGCCAACATAATCAAGGGCTTGAAGAATTCTGCCTCCTTGAGCTCTTACTTGTAGATTAAGGTTGGTGT
>QWPF01000188.1 GCA_003671255.1 Planctomycetota bacterium
TAGTTTCCACGCCGTTCAAGGAAGGTTCCTATGTACAAAAAGGCGATTTACTTTTTGCAATCGACCCTAGACCTTACCAAGCCAAGTTGGATGATGCCAATGGTCAGGTGAAACTTTATGAAGCCAAACTCAAACTAGCCAAGGCGGATAATCTGCGTGCCAAAGATGTAGGAAAAACCCCGGGTGCGATAAGCAAGCAAGATCTCGATAAGTATGTTGCAGCAGAAGAGGAAGCTGTTGCAGCGGTCGAGGCATCAAAAGCTTCCTTGGAAGTGCGAAACCTAGATCTCGAGTTTTGTTCAGTGATTTCGCCTATCTCCGGGCGTATCAGCAAATATTTTGTAACCTTGGGAAATCTAGTGACCCAAGATAACACCCAACTCACAACCATCGTTTCCGAAGATCCGATTTATTGCTTCTTCGATGCAGATGAAAGAACTTTGCTCAAGGTCACTCGTAGGATTCAGGCAGCCAAGAAGAAAATTGAATCATCCGAAGATTTTCCGGAAATGCCTGTATCCATAGGACTGGCTGATGAAAAAGGCTTCCCGCATCAAGGAACTTTAAATTTTACTAGCAACCTTATTGATTCTCAGACAGGCACCATAAATCTTCGTGCAATTATAAAAAATATATTTAAAAATGATAAGACACCGTTGTTTTTGCACGGGATGTTTTGCAGGGTATTGCTTCCAATTTCTAATCCTAAAAATGCAATCTTGGTTGCAGATAGAGCAATTGGCACGGATCAAGGTTTGAAATTTGTCTATGTGGTGGATAAGGACAATAAATTAGAATATCGAAGGGTTACCGTGGGCGAGTTACAGCCTGATAACTTAAGAGCAATTGAATCAGGCCTGAACGCTGATGAAAAAGTCGTCGTTTCTGGAATCCACTTGGTTAGGCCGGGAATTATCATCAAACCAGATTTAATCGAAATGCCAGTAACACAGTTTTTAGATGGTAGTCTGACAGAAACAAAACCGAGCAAATAGTGATTTCAAATTTCTTTATCGACCGACCGATATTCGCAGCGGTGGTCTCTGTCTTTCTTACAATCGCTGGCGCACTGGCTCTCATCACCCTCCCTATTGCCCAGTACCCTCCTGTTGCACCACCAACGGTTCAAGTTTCCGTGGTATACCCCGGAGCTAGCGCTCAAGTAGTTGCAAATACTATTGCTGCGCCGATCGAACAGCAAGTCAATGGCGTAGAAAACATGTTATTCATGTCGTCCACATGCGACAATACAGGCCTTTATAACCTTACTATTACCTTCGCATTGAATACAGATTTGAACACCGCACTGGTTGCAGTACAAAACCGTGTCAACCTTGCAATGCCTCAACTCCCCAAGCAAGTTCAAAAGCAGGGGTTGATGATTAAGAAAAAAGCCCCCCAGATTCTTCTTTCAATCAACTTCACATCCGCTGATGGCCACTATGATGACATCTTCCTTTCAAATTACGCAACGATTCATGTTAAGGATGAATTGTTCAGACTAGAGGGAGTTGGCGATATCACAATGATGGGGCAAAGGGATTATGCAATTCGCGCTTGGCTGGATCCACAAAAACTTGCTTCCCTTGGTCTTTCCTCAAATGATGTTGTCAACGCAATCCAACAGCAAAACGCACCCTTGGCAGCAGGAAAACTCGGGCAGGCACCCAGCCCGGAAATAACCGAAACCCAATATCCCTTCAACGCATTGGGCCGCCTCGAAACCCCCGAACAATTTGGCGACATCATCCTTAAAACTGTAACTGCCTCTGATAAAGCACCCAACACTACGCCAAAATTCGTCAGGCTAAAAGATGTTGGAAGAGTTGAATTGGGCGCACTTCGCTATGATATGTCTGCAACCGTGGATGGGCTGCCCTCGGTAGCCTTGGCAGTTTTCCAACTCCCAGGTACCAATGCCCTCGATGTTGCTGACAGGGTTAAAAAAAAGATACAGCAACTTGCTAAGAATTTCCCCCCAGGGATGGAATATAGCATTGTTTACGACACCACCCCTTTTATCAGTGAATCCATTGCTGAAGTTTTTAAAACCCTACGAGATGCAATCATTCTTGTAGGTATTGTGGTTTTGGTTTTTTTACAAAGCTGGCGTGCAACCCTCATCCCCCTTATTGCGGTTCCCGTTGCAATCATTGGAACTTTTGCAGTAATGGCCCTACTGGGGTATTCCATCAACAACATTTCGCTTTTTGGATTGGTGCTTGCGATCGGGATTGTGGTGGATGATGCAATTGTGGTTGTGGAAAATGTAGAAAGGTGGCTGCACAAAGGTGCAACGCCTCGTGAAGCTGCCCGCAACGCAATGAAAGAAGTAACCGGGCCAGTGATTGCAGTAGCTCTCGTACTATGTGCGGTCTTTATTCCATGCACCTTTATCAGCGGTATAACGGGCCAATTCTTCAAACAGTTTGCAGTTACCATTTCTGTTTCCACCGTCCTTTCTGCGATCAACTCATTAACCTTGAGCCCCGCACTTGCAGCCATCCTTCTCAAACCGCCGGGCACTAAAAAAGACCCATTCCAATTCCTGCTAGATTTATTTCTCGGATGGTTTTTCTGGCTCTTTGAAAAAACCTTTGGTATCGGCACCAATGTTTATGGATGGATGGTGACCAAGTGCCTTCGATATTGCTTTTTAGTACTCGCATTTTATTTGTTCATAGTATTCGCAACAGTTGGTTTGTTCGCAAAAATCCCAAAAGGATTTGTTCCTAATCAAGATCAGGGATGGCTTTTGATGAATGTGCTTTTACCCGATGGTGCAAGCCTTCAAAGATCCCAAGAGTTAATGGCACAAATAGAAAAAGCAACCCTGAAAGTTCCAGGAGTTGCACACACTTTTACCACCTCAGGATTTTCATTTCTTTACAACGCTTTTGCATCCAATAACGCATCGATGTTTGTAACATTGGCCCCTTTCAACGAACGAAAGAGCAAAGAACTCAGCGCCACCGCTCTCACCTTTAAAATTAACGAAACGATCAAAGAATTCAATCGGGAAGCCAAAGTTCAAGTGCTTCCAACCCCACCTGTACCCGGGATCGGGATCGCTGGAGGATTTCAATTGATGGTGGAAGACCGGGGTGATCTCGGTGCAGCAAGCCTCGAGAAAGAAACTCAAAAACTGGTGGATCAAAGGTCTTCCATCGCAGGCATGTATGCGCTTTTCACTTTATACCAAGCGCAAACTCCTCAGCTTTTTGCAGATATTGACCGTTCAAAGGTTAATGCTCTCCAAATCAAAATGCAAGATGTCAACAATGCTATGAATTCCCTCATTGGCTCCGTCTTTATAAACAACTTCAATGCTTTTGGCAGGTTCTGGCAAGTTACGATAATGGCAGAACCCGAATTTAGAGCAAAGCCTGAAAATCTTGCCCTAATTAATGTGGCCAATACTAAGGGCCAGATGGTTCCGCTAAGCACGATTGTGAATTTCACCAATACCAACGGACCCAACATGGTCATTCGCTATAATCTATATCCTTCGTCGCAAATAATAGGAATCAATCTACCTTGGATTTTAAGCTCTGCAGATGCAGTAACAAAAATGGAAGAAAAATCACTTGAAGTTCTTTCGCCCTCGATGAAAACCGAATGGACTGGGCTAAGCTTTTTGCAAATCATGGAGAGCCAAGACCTTCGCAACAAGTTGGTATTTCCACTTTCTGTGATTTTTGTGTTTTTGGTACTATCAGCCCAATATGAAAGTTGGGGTCTGCCTTTAGCAGTAATATTAGTGGTTCCTGTTTGTATCTTTTCAGCACTGATTGGAACAATCGTGGGAAGGACTGGTATCAATCTCTTCACCGAAATTGGGTTAGTGGTACTTGTTGGGCTTTGCAGCAAGAATTCGATTTTGATCATCGAGTTTGCAAAGCAATTGCATGAAGAGGGAAAATCCGTAACTGACGCCACAGTTGAAGCATGCAAACTCAGGCTAAGGCCTATCTTAATGACTTCCTTTGCTTTTATTCTAGGTGTGGTCCCACTTGTTATTGCAGAGGGTGCGGGCTCTGAAATGCGCCAAGCTTTGGGCGTTGCGGTTTTCAGTGGCATGCTTGGAGTTACCCTCATGGGTATACTTTTCACCCCGGTATTTTTCTATGTAATTGAATCCATTGGCAACCTCCCCCTATTTAAAACCAAAACCGCTATAGCCATTAATAAAGGTGCCACTAAGTTTATTTCAATCTCCACAATGGGATTACTTACTACATTGCGCAAAAAAAATCTGAACAAAGGCGGGGCGGAATGATATCTCATTTCTTCATCGACAGGCCGATCTTCGCTGCTGTTTTGTCGATTGTGATCACTATCATGGGCACTGCAGCTCTCACCTCACTTCCGATTGCCCAATACCCGGATATTTCACCCCCCACGGTGATCGTAACCGCAAATTATCCAGGCGCTAATGCTCAAACAGTGCTTGACACCGTTGCAGCGCCCATCGAGCAGCAGGTTTCCGGCGTCGAAAACATGCTTTACATGTCTTCCCAATGCGCCAACGATGGCAGCTACACTTTGCTGGTAACTTTCAAGTTGGGTATGGATGCGAACATGGCACAGGTTTTGGTCCAGAACCGGGTTTCGCTTGGGCTTCCCAATGTTCCCGACCTAGTGCAAAGAGAAGGTGTTGCTGTCAAGAAAATCTCCCCAAGCATCATGATGATAATCAATATGTTCTCTGAAAAAGATCCCCAATCTAAAATACCATTGTATAACGATCTTTATATGTCTAATTTTGCCACCATCCAAATCCGCGATGAATTGCTTCGCCTTCCGGGCGTGGGTAATGTCACCTTCATGGGCCAGCGCGATTACTCTATGCGGGCATGGCTAAACCCTGCAAAAATGACCGCCCTCGGCCTTACTGCCGACGATATTATCTCGGCTTTAAGCCAGCAGAATCTACAAGTTGCAGCAGGATCCATTGGGCAAGAACCCGCTCCCAAAGGCCAGCAACTCCAGCTAATCATCAACACCCTAGGCAGGCTTTATGATGTAGAGCAATTTGAAAATGTCATTATCAAGGTGACCCCGCCCACAGATGATGACCCGGTTTCCACCC
>QWPF01000189.1 GCA_003671255.1 Planctomycetota bacterium
GCCTGTATTAATATAAAGGTAGCCATCATTACCAAATTTGAGGCAGCCACCATTATGGCCACCATTGGGCCATTCGAAAATAATCTTTTCAGAAGCAAGATCAGCAACCGGGGGTTCCCCTTTTACTGTGTAGCGAGAAACTCGAGTCCCTTTTTCAAGCCCTTCTTTTTCCGGGTTGGGAATCCATGTCACATACATGTAGCCATTGTCTTTGAACTTGGGATGGAAGGTGAGTGCATAGATAACCTGCTTCATCGCAGCACCCTTCGAATCCTTGGCGCCGTTAAATTCAAGAACGAGATCGGCCTTATCAGAATTCTGTTTGTTGATGAACGACCAAATTTTGCCCCAGCGGCCTGCTACAAACATGCGATCCGAGCCCGGAGCTTGTGCAAGATCTAGAGGTTCCTCGAACTTTTGAAGTTTCGGAAATGCAGGTTCGGTTTTATAAGGCGGGGGTGGCTCGGGCGAGCCAATCACTTTTGAAGTTGTCCAAGGAGTGCGCTTTTCTAAACCGAACTCTTTCTTGATTGGCTCCTTCACTAACTCCGCAGTACCAATGGAGAAGCTTGCAAGAAAAAGACCAACTGCGATAAATGCTACAACAATAATACTGCGACGCATGGCTTTATTCCTCTTTAAAAACAGAGTGCTATTATCTTAATGAGACTACTTATTTAATTTGAATGCAACCTATTTTTGCAGATAGTCAGATGATCTTTTGGGAAGAAGGCGCTTGCGGGATTTCTGGATTGCGGAATATTGGGTGAAGCAACATCATCAGTAACAGAAAAAGTGCATAGGTGGGTATGCTGAATAAAGTGACTGAATAAATAGGGCCATAAAAAGCATCAAGAGGTTTACTCTGCTTTAAAAGTAATTGTAAATCCCCGAGGCAGACTGAGAAAAACACCAAGGTTATCAGAAAGAAGATATTAAGCATCGGGTGCTGCCTGAGATCTCTCCAAGAGAAGGCCAAGGCGGGTAACGCAAGCACAAGATAATGATCCCAAGTGATGGGGGAAACCAAAAGCATGATGACGATGCCTAGGAGGAAAAGCCTTTCGCGCTTCTCGGGCATGGGAAGAAAAAATAATACAACCCAAAGGGAAGTGAATGCTATTTGTAATACGAGAGCAAGGGTCTTGCCCAAGGTGGGGGCCAATATTAAAGGGGGTAAAAGTTCGGGGTGTATGGGGAAGAATAGTTTGCCCATGAAACCATTCCAAGAGATGTTTCCTAAGTAACCTTCAAATTCGCGGACGACAGGCAATACCCTGAAAAGGTAGTCCGTAGCATCGGGTAGGCCAAAAACGATGATTGCAAGTAGATTGCAAACCACAAAAGAGAGAATAAAAGCAAAGAGGCTTTTCCATTTGCGATCCAATACAAACCAGAGGATTAGAAATATAGGAGTAAGTTTGAGTGCAGCAGCTATGCCTAAACTAATGCCTGAAAGCCAGGGTTTGTTTTTAAGGTCGAAGAGATAAGCTGCAAAAAGTAACGCAAGAAGCAGGAAGTTCCACTGCCCTTGAATGATCTGGCTTTGCACGGGCCCACATAAAAGAAAAAGTGTACCTAATGGAAATAGACTCCACCAACGCCATGGAAGGTTCATTGTTTTAACAACGAACACAATCGAGCATACAAACAAACCGAGCATAACCAGATTCCATAAAAGCATGGCTTGGACATAAGGGAGAAACGCAAAAGGTAAGACAACAAAAAGCGAGAAGGGAGGGTGCGCATTGACATGAACATCCATGGTTGTATTTTTGTTGTCGGCTTGGATATCAAGAAAGCGATTAAGGGAATCAGCAAGCGGACCGTATATTGGGCGACCTTCGAGCCAATCCTTGGCGGAAGCCCAGTCTTGGAAAAAATCACTCCCAGAGTTTAAATTGCCTGGCAGCGAAGTGATAAAGCGTGGCCCCTGCAACGCTACAACCAAAAGAAATAACAAAAACCAAAGCACCGGACGCAACCTTCCCGATGCTCCCATCGGATCAAACCATGGGAAAAACTGGCTTTTATCATCGCTTTGATCTGACTTCATTGCTTTACCCAACTGCCGTTATACTAAGTATAACTGTTTTGAGATTGCGTTTTATTCAAACTTTAAGGGCTAATAACATCATTGCTTCAACTAATTCTGACAACCTTTTTGACTTCCCTCTCTTTGCTAACATAAAATAATTGCAAGGATGTGGCGAAGTATTATTATAGATTGTCAATGCATCCGATTTGGAGTCAACGCCTTGAACACTATTGTAGCTATTCCCGTTTTTAATGAAGCCAACCATGTTCATGCAGTGCTAGAAGAAGTGCGCAAATACGCGAATCGAATTCTAGTGATTGATGATGGTTCAACCGATGATACCTCCAAAAAATTAGATCAGGAATCTAACATCGAGCGTATCACCCACGAAAAGAACAAAGGGTATGGCGCAGCGTTAATTTCCGCTTTTGAATACTCGCTATCGCATAACGCAGATATTCTCATCACCATGGATTGTGATGGGCAGCATGAACCTTCCAGAATTCCGGTTTTATTGGAAGCGATCGATCATGCCGACATTGTTTCGGGCAGTAGATACCTTCGCGATTTTCGTCAAGATAACAGCGCCCCCGAAGATCGTAAGCGCATCAACACGCTGATCACCAAAGAATTAAATGTTCGTTATGGGTTGCAGGTAACCGATGCGTTCTGTGGTTTTAAAGCGTATAACTGCAGCGCGCTTGCGAAACTTCAAATCACCGAAACCAGTTGGGGTATGCCCCTCGAGTTATGGGTGCAAGCTGCATACTACAACATGAAGATTCAGGAAGTTGCAGTGCCCAGGCTTTATATCGATCCCAACCGAACTTTTGGTACTGTGCTCGATGATTCTGCCAAGCGCCTTGCCTACTACCGCAAAGTATTGGTGCAGGCGGAAGAGCAACTTTCATGGCATGGAATTAATCCATCTGGTTCTTTCACCTTCGATTCAATTCTAATGGAAACAACCCGTTGATTTCCCTGCATGAACTTCGCGCACCTTCTGAAGATGGCGGAATTCTTTACTTCCCAGACCTTTCGCTTATAACAGAGTTGATCAAAGAAAATCAAAAGAAGCTTTCTACTGCCCAGACTTTCATTTTTGAAAAGCCGTTAAAAGAACTTCGCCTCCTTGCCAAGCAAGAAGCAATTAGTGCTGCGATGGCATTTTTGAAAACGAATGATCAGGAAATAAAAGTTGATAATACTCTGCCCTTGATGGTATCAGGGCATCAGCCCGAATTGTTTCATCCCGGAGTCTGGATCAAGAATTTTGCACTGCACTCCATCGCTAAAAAACATTCCCTAACACCGCTAAACCTCATCATCGACAATGAT
Organism: Planctomycetota bacterium; assembly: GCA_003671255.1. Lineage (GTDB taxonomy): Bacteria > Planctomycetota > Planctomycetia > Gemmatales > Gemmataceae > UBA969. Next base: position 3,377 of record QWPF01000189.1, read on the forward strand.
GTGGCCAAACATGCTTCAATTTCTGTACCTAGGATAGCTGATGGTGTAAAGAAGTCGGGAGTGGTTAACTGTAATTTCGACAAAGACAATTCTGGCATGCCCTACGAAGATTGGACCATCAAAAATCATGAAATCTTTGATCGATTCAGCGAACATTTGAAAGGGCTCACCTCTGATTGGGAAAGTATTCCCATGGGCGTTACCTTTTGGCAGGATGTTTCAAAAGCTGTTGCAACTGGCTTAAAACCAGGGTTGGCGTTTACCCATGCCCGCAGAAAATATGAACAACATCTAGGTTGCAATAACCTTGAGCTGCCCGTAAGTACACTTTGTGGCACTAACTCTTTCTCGCTTTTTGCTATGGATATCATCAGTAAAGCAGAAGCGTTTGCAAATTTGTTTAATCAGGCGGTCGCAACCTATCGAACAAAACATGGGCTTAAAAGTAAGAACCATCCCTTCCCAGATTTAGGCGTTGCGAAGGGTTGGGCGGAAACACCTTTTTGGTTGTTACTTCCAGGCGAGAGTAGAAGGCAAAGGTTGGGAGTAAAAAAAGAAGCTTCAGGAGAAATCATTCTGGGGACGCCCGGCCCGCAGGGAATCAGAATCAGCTTGGGCGTAAATGATCAACTTACTTCGTTACGAAACTTGGAAATGCAAGGAACTAGAATAAGGCCTCGTGCTTTATCAACCACGATTTTTGCCCGTCTAGTACTTTCGGATGCATTCATTCATGGCATCGGTGGCGCCAAGTATGATGAAGTTACGGATCAGATGATTCAGAACTTTTATCAAGTAATGCCGCCAGCTTTCATGGTCGTATCCGCAACCGCAAGGCTGAATCTCGTCAAGAAAATTAAAACTGAAGCTGAAGTAAAAGTTGCAAATCAAGTTGCTAGGGATATCTGGTGGAACCCGCAAAGGCATGCTCCTGCAAAGCCCGATTCTCAATGGGAAGCTCTGATTGTGCAAAGAAAGAATCTTCTTCAACTACTAGGTAACTCGCATAGCGAGCGCAAAGAAAGGTATCAGAAGTTGAGGGCTAATCTAGATGGGCTTAGGGTTTGGGTGCAAAGTATGCACCAACATAAAGCCGATCATGCAAAAACCATGGTGGAAGAATTCAAGGTTCAACAACAGCTACAAAGCAGAGACTATTCCTTTATTCTGCATTCAGAACAGAAATTAAAATCCCTGTTTATGCCATTCTTGTAGAAGCTACTTTTTCTTACCCTGTTTCGAAGTGGGATCCATCTGCTTAAGCATGTTGGGATCTGGGGCGCCACCAAACTGCTTCCAATAAAGTTCCTTGAAGGGGTTTATCTTAGGCCCGGTTACATCTTCATTCACCAACAGGGGAGTAACTTCGAGCCACCACCTATCAATCGCACCTTTAAGTTTTTGTACAACTTCAGGGCTCGTTTCTGCAATGTTGTTCTTTTCCCCGGGGTCGGTTGAGATATCAAACAGCTCCCACTTTTCGCCCTGCTTTACATTGTTAACTAAGTTGTAGCGAGTGTTTCTTGCAGAAACAAAAGCGTACTTGGATTCAGCAGCTTTGCCTTTTTCCCAGCGCCCAGCATGAGTGAAAAGAACACGATCATCCCAGGCAGCTTCTGGGTTTTTTAAGAGGGGAAGAAAACTTCGCCCTTCAACTTGTGATGCAGCTTCCTTGGGCATGGGGATGTTTGTAATTTGAAGC
>QWPF01000019.1 GCA_003671255.1 Planctomycetota bacterium
TACCTTGAGATTTAATGTTTACAGGTTGGAAGTGATCCCCAAGTAAACCAGCTTCCTGCCCCTGATACATGGTCACGCCTGTAGATCCGATTTTAGAGGGGAGCACAACGAAGCTTGGCAGGGGAGAAAAAGAGTGGGAAGAAAGTGCGGAGCAAACTGATCCATAATTGGGATAGCGATTTTGCTCTGTGGAAATCCTACCCGTCTGCATCAATTGCAATCCTGTTTCATGGATGGGCGCTTCATCATGAAACAACGAACGCACCACGGTAAACTTATCAGCCCTTGCCGCTAAAAGAGGCAGAGTTTCAGCAAAAATAGTGCCGGGTACCTTGGTTGATATCGCTTTAAATGGGCCGCGAATTTCTGCCTGCGCATCAGGTTTTGGATCGAAGGTATCAATCTGGCTTGGCCCACCCGTCAGCAAAAGAAAGATGCAATTCTTGATGCTTGAATTATTCCTGCGTTCAATTCCTTTTGCTTCGGGCAAAAAAGTACATGCAGATGCAGTAGTTACTGCGGTATGCTTTAAAAACTCCCGCCTGTCAAAGCTAGTTTTGCCTTGCTGCATAATCATTCCCTTCCCAATTATGAAACCCTTTTATCTCTACCTTGTATGGTAAATCAATCACCAGCAAACGCAACCAGAAACATCTTCACTTTCTACTCATCCTATTTTTCGGTGAAACGCCAGACCCCATCCCAATCATCGGCAGGCGGGTTACTAAGAAAATGCTGGCAACGCACCAAGTGAATGCTGGCAGCCTTGTTCAGTTTATCCAATTCGAGAACCTCGCCAAAAAGCCCAATCGCCTTACCGAATTTCATCTGATGGTAGAAATCTCGAGCTTTATGATAGAGTTCGATTATTTGTGCATGAGTCGCACTTAATGGATCCGAACGCAAACCATAAACCTCGTAGATACTAATGGGCTGATTTTTACCTTTGACCTGAATTCGGTCAAGTTCCCTGGTCCAAATTCGGTCTGCACAACCTTTATAAGTCGTCTCACTAATAATGATATCCGTGCCATAAACCTTACTGGTTCCTTCTAAACGCGAACCAAGGTTAACCCCATCTCCGATCGAGGTGAACTCCATTCGTTTCGTACATCCTATATTTCCAGAAATTACAGAATCAGAATTCACTCCAATTCCAATCTTGATATTTACCAGATCAAATTCTTTCTGATCCTTGGGCTTTAGCTTTTCAACCCGCTTGACATTAAATTCCTTGAGTCGGTGCCTCATGTCGATTGCAGTCTGCACAGCAAGCCAGGCGTGATCAGGCAAAGCAAGAGGGGTACCAAAAACCGCCATGATTGCATCGCCAATGTATTTGTCCAAGGTTCCCTTATGGTTCAACACCGATTCAACCATGGTTTCAAAATACTCGTTCAACATAGAAACAACATCTTCCGCAGAAAGCACCTCGGAAAGAGAGGTATAGCCGCGGATATCAGAAAACAACACGGATACTTCTTTGCGATCTCCGCCCATTTTTGCGCTGCCATCTGCAAGTAATTGCTCTGCAAGTTCCTGAGTCATGTAGCGATACATGGTGGTTTTAAGGCGTTTCTCCTGGCTTATGTCTTCTAAGATCACCAAAGCCCCCTGCACTTTATCCCCTTGATCCTCATCCACCATAGTATTGATGGAAACATTCAAATTGTGGCTTTCGTTTGTCAGGGAATTCAACACTTGGTCAGGATAATATTGGTTTCTAGCTTTTTCATCAGCGCCTTCCAAGCTTGCATCAAACCATTTAGAGAAATTAGCGTTTTCGATTTTAATTTTCGCATGAATCGAAGAGCCTTCCAATTGCTGACCATCAACTTTATTGATACCAAGGATATCGTAAGCCTTTTGGTTTGCAGCAATGATTAAGCCATGGGTATCGGTTGATATCACGCCATCAGATAAACTTCGGAGAATGCTTTTCTGGATCATTTGCTCGTGTTTGATTTTTTCAAAAAGTCTGGCATTTTCTAAAGCTATACCGGCTTGGGTATTAAACACTTTCATAAGCTCAATATCTTCATTGGTGAAGCTATTTTTAAATTGCGGGGGGACCAAAGGCCAGGTTGCAGGATCATAAGGTGGAAACTCCCCTCTTTGCAACTTATTGACAACTTGGGTAACTCCGATCAATTCCTTTTTCGGATTAAACACAGGCATACAAAGCAAACTACAAGTCCGATAACCATTCTTTTGGTCTACTTGCTTGGAGGTGCCTGAATCCGGATGTTCATATACATCCAAAGGTATATTTAATATTTCACCTGTTTTGGCAACACGCCCAGCGTAGCCTGCCCCCATAGGGATGCGCAAAACGGTTGACACCCCAGCATTATATACTTTGGTCCAAAGTTCTGATTTATCCCGATCGATAAGCCATAGGGCGTTTCTATCCGCCTGGAGGAGATGGCTCGCCTGATCCATCACCGTTTTGAGGGTTTCTGCGAGGTCAAGGCTTTGGCCCACAGAAAGAACTGCTTTTATAAGGGCATCCGCAATGCGCTGTTTTTGGGCAGCTTGGTAAAATGAATTCGAGCTTTCAATAATCTGCCCGATGAGAACGGAAAATTTAGAAAACAACTCCACATCAGCATGGGTAAAACCAACCTTGTTAATTCGGTTTTCAAGTTGCTCGTTCTTATCATTATTTTTTACTTTGTTGATGAGCTCAACAACTGCAACAAGTTCACCTTTTTCACCCAACAAAGGAAGGGCCAGCATGGAATAGGTGCGATACCCCGTCTGCTGATAGAGTTTTTTTGCAAACCCGGATCGCGGGTCATCAAAAAAATCGAACGGAATGTTGATGGTTTTTTGTGAAGTTGCAACTTCCCCAGCTATTGTTGAAGGATCAAACGGAATTCTAATTTCGACTTTGGTATTGTTAGGGCCGTCCACCATAAGCCAAAGTTGCTGCCTTACTTTGTCCAATAGAAAAATCGAAGTCCGATCAGAAGAAGTTAAGTCGCATATTTTTTCTTGGATGGTATGTAACAAATCTTCAAAGACTTGGTTGAAATCAGTATTCAACATGCCAAGCGTTTTATTAACCATCTGGATGTTTTGCGAAGCATTTTCAACAAACCCATCCACTTTGCTTAAATTTTCATGAGTGAGCGACCTAAATAGCCCGGAAAAAATGTCTGTACTTTTAAGCTGGCCACTTGCGGTCGGGTCAGATTTCTTTGCCATTTTACAACCTCTTTAAAACTCTATTGATCATTACTTATTACTACCATAAACATTAACCAACCCATTACTTTTTTCAAAAAGGATGCCCCTATTTAGTTGCAAACTTTTAAAAATAAAGTAAAAACACTTTATACTTCCATATTTTTTTGTTCTTTCTCAAGGAATTTCATCTTGTCTACTATCACCGGTGAATGGAAATACAAGGTGGTTGGCACCTCTCCCATAGCCACCCGTAAAGATATGATAATTTTGCAACGGGCACTAGGCTTGGAAGGTAAAAATGGCTGGGAACTTGTGGGCTTCATCCCCAACCCTAACTCTGATGCTCCTTGCTTTTATGTAATGAAAAAGAGCAAAGATAGTCCGATTGCCAATCTGCCCTAATGAATTTCCAGCTGTTGCATACCTGTTCTTATAAGTATCCAAATTGATCCCACCATAAAGGTATTAAAAATGAGTGATCAAAATTGGCATGTGGTACTTCAAGGAAAAGGGCAAGGCCCCTTCCCTCTTGCTACCGTGCACACCATGATAAAAGAAGGCAAGGTTTCAAAAGATGCCTTGGTTTGGACATCAACAATGGCGAATTGGACTTGCTGGAGGGAGGTCCCTGCTTTTGCATTTCTTGCAAGCGCTGAGAAACCTGCGGAGAAACCTCCAGAGGCCATATCTCATAACCCAATGCAGGGTAATCAACCCCTATCGCCTGCTCCTAGCAACCCTTCATTAAAAAACCCCTTAGATTTGGTTCCGACCAATGTAAAAGATTACCTTTCCTTCAAAAGAATGATCACACCCAAATTGGTCACTGTCTTTTTTTGGGTTGGAACGATTATTAGTGTGGTGATTGGATTGGGCCTGTTTATCATTTCGCTTGTTAACATTAATTCTGAGGGAATATTAATAGGGTTTCTTACCATGCTATTGGGACCCTTGGTTATCCGCATCTACTGCGAATTAATGGTTGTATTCTTTAGAATTAATGAAACACTCACCGATATCTTACACACACTTGAGCAAAAGAAATAACTGTTTCACCATTACGATTGCACTGCGCTTGATTCAACTAGTTTATGGCCTGCTTGCTCTAGTGCTTTTCTTAATTTCTCCAATGATTCGCTAGTAACAGTTAGGGCACAAGGCCCCAACCTAGAGTGAATCCATTGGGATGTTTCAGGCCATTGCATAATGCCATCCGTGATCAGTTCATTTTCCAAATGCACCACCAACATGGTTTCGAACCTTGGAGGAACCGCATCCGATTTGGCACCAAGAATCAACTGAATTGCGGGAGTTAGGGAATGCCCCAACCTTTGTTGAAACCAATCGTCCAAGGCTGTGGGGGTATAGCCAATCTGATCGGCCTTTTTCAGCGTTTCGGGGCTAAGTTTGTACACTCTTCTCTGCTGCGATGAGGCATCTTCAACAAAATCTGCAAACCTAGGCAACTCTGTTTCAAGCAATAGATCAGACCTGCTTATATCAACTACAAGTGTTATACCATCGCTCTCAACTTGAACACATTTTTCAGGCATCAACCCATAATCTCTGGTTGCGGTCAGCCTGTACTGGCTAAAATCAATACCTTCCTCACTTGTCGCTACCGCAAAGCGATCCGAAATTTTCAATGCAGGCAACCCACGCGAAAGCGCGTTCTCAAGATCTTGTGCGGTTGGAAATTCCAATAGCGTTGCAGAAGCATAAATTGTGATCCGCTCATGCTTATTAGACCAGGTTTTAATGGCATCCAATACCGCCTGTGGCGTAGGGCGGGTGCCATGCCTTTCTAATAATCCGCAAATATCTTCGTAGCGTAATCCTGTTTCCAAAGCGAAATAGACGGATTCGGGTTCCAACAACAGTTGGCAGGCGGGCCCAATGCTTTTCAAAGTTGCGAGGTTGGTAAGATCTCTTGCAAGTGCTGGATTCAATCCTTGGCGGAAAGCAAGGATTTCAAGATTGGGTTGCACCAGCAAAGTTTTTGCAATCACATCTTGCAGATCATTTTCTTTCTGCAAACCAAGAATGGATCGTCCCACGGGACTAAGCCTTACCAAATATTTTCCACCCAGCAACTTGGTTGCCTGAATCATCCGGATTTGAAATGCTATCCCGAGAAGAAATTTAACCAACCAGCCTTTTAATCGGGAAGGCCTAATCGACTCCCGATCTTTCCAATAAGGATGATGATCGATCACCCAGGATTCAAGAAGCTCAGGATCAACCCATTGCTCCGAGGGGAGATTACCCAGCGCCAACACTGCTACTAGACAAGCAGAGTTATAAGGGTTGCTTCGATCTTCAGGATTATCATTAAGGCCGGTACAGGGATTCCAAGAATCAATAGCAGGAAGTGCAGCCCAAATTTCAGAGAGCACCGAAAGCAAGCCTTCATCCCAAGAAGCGGGAAAAGTTCCGGGGTGTAATTCACTTTCCTTGGGAATAAGAATTCCAAGTTTCAATCCTATTTCAGTTAAAAGAATACCGAGATCAGGAACTTCGATTAATCGGTCGGTAGGATCAGCAGAAAGCATGGAATTGGCACGAAGATTTTCGAGGTCTCTTTTGAAAAACCCGCCTTGCTGATTTTTGCGCAGGGGATCTTTATGAACCATCTGAAGAAGAACCGACATTCGAAGCGGGAACTCCATACCATCCGCCTGAAGAACGGGGGCAAGAGTATCTGCAACCAAGATCTCCGCACCTTCAGGGGGTTCGTATTTTTGGGGGAAAGACAAAGGGAAAGATATCGACCTTTGGCTGATGGGGGGTGGCAGGAAAATCGCCAAACCTTCAGGCCCAGGAAATCCAATCCATTGCTCAAAGCTTTTGATATAAGGGTTTTTACAGGGCTTGGGAAGGCGGTCCTTTTGCTCGAGGTTGACAACATCCGGAAGCAAAAACCCCTGATTCAATAAATCAAACACCGTAGACAAACCATCTTCCTGCCCCATGCACATTGCAATTTCTATCAACTGCCCAAGCTTCCATTTACATTGTTTCGATTGCGCCAACGCTGCAAGAAGGGTTCTGCGTGATTCATCAAGTTCTTTTAATCTGCGGTTAATCAAAACCGTGTTATCAAAGGCTTCCACACAACGGTCGATGAGTTCTTCAACAGGCCATTGGTTTCTAGGGCGAAGAAATCGTTGCACGACTTCGCGCAATAATTTTTCATCATAGCGCCCAAGAATAAGACGAACTATTTCAGGCCATGTTTTCTGGATGGGTTCTGTCATTTTCAGCGCTGTAATACCTGAGGAGTGTGACCCATGCGCTGAAGTTCTGCAACAACGCTTTCAAGCCTGCCAGTTCTTACCAAAAGAACTTCGTTGGTTAATCTTCCTGATATGTCGGATGCAAGTTTCTTTCGGGCAAGGATTTCTTCAGCAAGCAACGCATCTTCAGTAAGCACTAGGCATACCCTCCGATGCAACTTTACAGGAATCCTGGCAGCACTTGTTTTATTTGATACAATCAGCATTTATTTCTGCATTACCTTTCTTAAACTGAACAGCCAAATTCACTAAGCAACGCAGCACCATCCATTACATTATAACTATATCCCTGTTCGGTAAGGAACATTTGGCGATGATGCGCAAAATCCTGTTCACGGGTATCCCGAGTGACCAATGTGTAAAAATAAGCGATTTCCCCGCTTGGCTTGGGCCTCAGAATTCTACCCAACCTCTGAGCTTCCTCCTGTCTGGAACCAAAAGTACCAGACACCTGAATCAGCACATTGGCATCAGGCAGATCGAGTGCAAAGTTCCCCACCTTGGAAAGTATCAGCTTCTTTATTTCACCTGTTCTGAATTTTGCATACAACTCTTCCCGCTCAGAATTCGGAGTCTGCCCGGTGATCAACGGAATATCAAATCTGTCTCTCAGTTGGCGCAACTGCTTTAAATACTGACCAATAATCAAGACTCTTTTTTCGCCATAGTTGTTTAGCAGAGCAGCGACCATATCCTCTTTGGCACTGTTTTCACTTGCAAGCCTATACTTATTACGCCATTCAGCAACAGCATAATCCATGCGATCCGATTCCACCAAACCAACCCTTACCTCGGTGCAGGATGCTTCTGCGATCCAACCCTTGGTTTCAAGTTCACGCCAAGGCACATCATATTTCTTGGGGCCAATCAGACTAAACACATCAGTTTCTCTGCCATCTTCCCGAACCAAAGTCGCGGTAAGCCCAAGCCTTCGTCTTGCTTGAATCTGTGCGGTAACCCGAAATACAGGCGCGGGCAAAAGATGCACTTCATCGTAAATGATCAAACCCCAATCCTGACTATCAAACAATTTAAAGTGGGGAAACTCATCCGACTTCTCGGGCCTGTAAGTCAAAATTTGATAAGTCGCAATCGTTACAGGGGCTATCGCCTTCGATTCCCCTGTGTATTCAGCTATCAGATTTTCAGGAATGTCTGTTTTATCAAGAATCTCGCGATGCCATTGCTTTACCGCTGTAATGCCCGTGGATAAAACCAGTGTATTCTTTTTCAACATACTCATCGCAACAATGCCTACGATGGTTTTCCCCGCTCCGCAAGGAAGCACGATTACACCACTACCCCCACGAACATCGCCTCCAGCATGAAAGACTTCGCAAGCCTCACTTTGATAATCACGAACAGTAAACGGCACCCCCGACTTGCATATTTTTCTTAAGCCGATGTCTAAATTCGCACCCTCGGTATACCCTGCGAGATCTTCCGCAGGGTAGCCAATCATTATCAACGCTTGCTTCAACACACCGCGAAAGGAAGGTTCAACAAGGTAACTTTTTTTGTTAACCCGTTCATGAAGATACTCCTTCAACTTAGGCTGGCGTGAAAGCTCTTCCATTAAATGTGCATCTTCGCAAACCATCAAAAGCATATGACTGTTCGATTTCGGATCTAGCTGATCCGATCGTCTGATACAGACGCGACCATAGCGCCCAACTACTTCGCAAATATCCGCACTTATGGTTGCAGGCAAAGGAAACTTGGAAAAGGTTTTTAAAACCTCGACCATAGCCGCAGCGGTCAAGCCAGCAGCAGCAGCATTCCATAACGCAAGATTGGAAAGGCGATAAGTGTGGATATGTTCAGGGCTTTTTTCCAATTCTGCAAAGGGTGCAAGAGCTTCACGAGCTTGCGCATACTTGGGGTTGTCAACTTCTAATAAAACTGAACGGTCACCTTGGACAATAAGCGGATTAGTCGGGTCATAAGTCATAGATTTTTGCCATCCATCCTGATGCCTATTAAAAATACAGTTTTCTTACGATCTTGCAGTTTAGGGGAAACAGGGCACTTTGCGCAAGTCAAACCACTAAAACTTTTAAACTATGTCAAAAGATTTCATCAAATCCCCTTGTTTCTTAAAACCAATGCACGGTTGTTATTTGATAATCAAAGTCTTTTCAAAAACCATGACATCTTGGCTGGCCCATCCCTTTATCAATTCTTGTTCCTTCCAGAATGGCCTATAAATCAAACTTACCTGCACAGATTCGGTTTCTCGAGGAAATTTCCAAACCCACGATTTGGCCATCTCTGGCTCTAATCTAGAATCCACAATATCAACACCGCCTTGCCAAAAAGGCTGAACCCCCTGCTTATCTGCATTCAACAAAGGCCTGCCAAACAATACGCCCGCATTTCCCACAAGGGCTTTATCAACCCAGTGCCCCAAAGTAAGGCCCTCGATTGGCTTCAATTCTTCACCCTGAAACTTCGCTCTGACTTGCAAAATCATATGCCGGTCGATGTAACCCGTAGGAACTTTGTGCCCTACATTGACTGCCTTGAGTTGCACTTTTACCATGCAATCTGCTGCCCCTTGAATAACTTCCTCTTCATGTAAAATTGAATTTTGCAACATCTGCTTTAACCCACCTGGCATTAATTGATGCGACGCCAATTCCATCGGGTTGCGATTGCTACCCCCTTTGCCCGGTGCAATATTCTGCATCGTGCCATCAGGCTTCATATGACAGGCCTGACATTGCAATCCTTTTGCAGCAGCGGGGCTTTTCTGCCACTCGGAATAAGTCGAGTAAACATGCATACCAAAAAGAGTGCCTTCATGACACGAAGCGCAATAAAGGCTTTGCTGGTAAATCGGGCTGAAAGAATTATCATCGCGAGTTGCATCTTTCATGGGGCCGAAAAACACCTGCCCTTTTTCAGGGCGCGACAATCTCAGCAAATCTCTGCCATGCGCAAATCCCACCTCACCCTTCTTCACGCCTTCCACCTTGTGACAAAAATCACAATGCACCCCCAGTTTGTTTATGCCACTCACTTCGGAAATATCTTCTAAGCCCGGTTGCCCCGCACCCACGCCTGGGGCATGACAGGATGCGCAAACCGTCTTGCCTTCAGGAAGATCCCGCGACAAGCTCCACCCTTTTTTTCTATCCGAATACATATCAAGAAAACGATGGCCTGTGCTACTAAAAGAATGCGCGCCTTGCTTCCATTGCTGCGCTATTTGCGCATGACAACTTGCACAATTTTGCTCTCCCTCCAAAGGATGAACCCAATCGTAATCCGTGGCATCACCTTGCGATATTTTCCTGAGGCGAACAGTATTCCCTTTACTATGAAGTTGATCATGCGCAATGAAATACCCTTCGCGGGCAACCGCAAACTTCCTATTCACTAAAGAGTTTGCAATATCGCAATGGCCCAAACCATCTGATTGAAATACAAAAGAATGATGTTCAAAGGTGATGAATGCCCCTTCGATGGGGCCATCAGGGCCAACCACGGAAATCTGTACAGCAGGAAGTTCACGAACAAAAACTAATAAAGTATGAGGCAAAAAGCCCATCAAAATTGTAAATACCAAAACTGCTTGAACTGGACTGCGCATGAGCGATTTATCCAGCATGATCAAGTTTTCAAAAGAGAACCCAAAGCCTGTGCTGATTGTAACGCAGCTTTGCGAATCGAACTTTTCCAATCAAGATCATCAGGCGAAGTGGGAAATGTAACTCCCCGCGAACTGTTGACAATCGCACCCAAACCATCCTCACGAAACGAAGGTCGGACCTCATCAAGGCCACCGCCCTGCGCACCAAACCCAGGAACCAAAAACCACATCTGAGGAAACTCCGCTCGTAAAGCACCTGCTTCCTGAGGAAATGTAGCTCCGACTACTGCCCCGGCATCACCCAACCCGCATTCCCCAATATGCCCTTCGTTCCATTTAGCCAAAGACTTCGCAACATGGTGGTAAAGTGGCTTCCCTGAAGATTCAAGATCTTGAAACAACTTGGCACCCGGGTTACTGGTGCGAACCAGAAGAAAGATTCCGCCATTCACTTTTCTGGCTGCTTTCAAAAAGGGCTCCACTGCATCAAAACCAAGGTAAGGATTAATGGTCATGGAGTCGGCAGGCCAGCTGGCATATTCATGACTACCAACTTGACCGCCGAATACAGCCTCTGCATAAGCTGTTGCAGTACTAGCGATATCGCCTCTCTTATTATCCATAATGGTAATCAACCCAAGAGATCTTGCATGCTGCAGCAACTTGCGCAGTACCTCCATCCCTTTGGGTCCACAGTTTTCAAAAAACGCACTCTGCGGTTTCACGACGGGCACCAATGGCGCAACTATCTCCAAAACTTCGGAGCAAAATTCGAGATAAGCTTCAGCAACAGCTTCGGGCGTAGCATCCGCAAACTTATTGCGAATGGCTTTGGGAAGACTTTCCCAACGGGGATCAAGGCCTACGCAAAGCGGGGTTTTCTTAAGGATAACCTTCTCTGCAAGCCTGTCCGAGAAATTCATGTCAAACTCCTTGCGAGGGGACCTGGTCTTTTTGCATTCCCAAAATACCATTCAATCGTCAATTTAACCGCATCACAAACTGGGGTTGTTGGCTGCCATCCAAGATCTTTTATCGCATTGGAAATATCAAACTTATTACTTCGAGTAACCAGCCCAACACTATAGCGCGTGATATGGGGGGGCCTTTTAAGCATGATAATTTTGCCAATAAACTCTGAAACGAATCCCGCAATATAAGCCATGCGGATAGAGTAAACTTTCTGCACTCTAGGATAACCAAGAGAATCGGATAGCAATGCTAAGAACTCTTTTTGAGTAATCTCGCCCGGGTTACTAATATTGTAGGTTTTACCTGCAGATTTTGAATTTTGCCCCGCTTTGATGACGCCATCTGCAACATCACCCGCATAAAGTACATTTAACATATTGCCCCCATCGCCCGCCTGAGCAATACGGTTCAACCTGAATGCGGCAAGTACTCTGGGTAGCGAGGTGCGATCCCTGGGGCCAAAAAACCAAGTGGGCCTCAGAATGGTAATCTCTCCTTGGTACTTTCGCCAAAGGGCTTCTGTCTGCAATTTTGCCCGAATGTAATTGTCTGCCCGCCATAAGTATTGGCCCGTGGGTGCAGACTCATCAATCGGAAAGCTATTCTCTTTGGGATGCCCATACACCGTGATGGAACTAACATGGGCAACTTTTTGCACCTTATTAAGGGTGCAAGCTGTAATTAAAGATTCCACAGGCTTGATAATATTGTCAACAAATTCCTGCCAAGGGCCCCACTCACCAACTTTAGCAGCACAATGATAAAGAGTGTCGCAACCTTTAAGAGCCAGGCTCAGAAATTCCTGATCGATCAAACTGCCCCTAAAGATCTCAACCCCAAGGCTTTGCAAAAATGCGGTATCGCTATTAGCCCGAACCAAAGCCCGAACTTGCCTACCCTGCATTACAAGCTTTTCCACAACATGGCTGCCTAATAATCCACTCGCACCTGTTACAACATCCAAAGCACACCTCATCATCCTTAATGAAAAAACTACACCTGTGCCGATTTTTCCTTCATTGTCAACTATAAGGTTTTATCGTGTTCTAAGCACTAGGATAAATAATCTATCTTCCGAACTAACTTGTAGTCAATTGAAGCACTAAATAACCTTGGGAAAATTGCTTGCAATTGGTTAACTATTAGCATGTCATTTAATGTTGCCATCGAAGCAAGCACTAAAGGTATTATGATGAATCGCAATTTAAAAGGGAAAAGAATTCTTATCACGGGTGCCTCCCGAGGGATGGGCGCTGAACTCGCTAGGCTTTGTGCCAAAGCTGGCGCAAGATTAGCTCTGGTTGCCCGATCTAAAACAGAACTCGAAAACCTTGCATCGGAGCTCACTTCTCTAGGCGCAGATGCCAAAGCTTTTCCTGCTGATATCACTTGCAATCTCGAAAGAGAAAACCTCTTCAGGGAAATCAAAGACCATTTTCACGAACTCGACATCCTCGTAAACAACGCAGGCTCTGGTTCATGGAATCACTTTATCGATGGCAACGAAACAATCGTGCGTCAACTCATGGAAATTAACTTCTTTGCGCCTGCGGAAATGATCAGGCAATCCATCCCCCTTTTGGAGATGGGGAATCAACCTGCCATTGTAAATGTTGCATCCATGACGGGAAGAAGGGCGATGCCCTCTTGGACAGAATACTCTGCAAGCAAACATGCGCTTGTTGGCCTTACCGAGGCGTTGCGTGGAGAAATGGCACGGTTCGATATTGATGTTCTGCTGGTATTACCCGGGTTAACTATGACTCCATTTTGGGAGAACCTTGCACTTAAAACTGGGAAGGCTGATCTGGGTGTAGAAAAAGGGATGACTCCCCAAGTGGCAGCAAAGGGAATATTAAACGCAATAGTTAGCAATAAGACAGAAACAGTGTTGGGATGGGACGCCCGATGGATGCTCCGGTTAGACAAATTCTTCCCAAAACTTGTAAACTGGTTGCTGGCTCGTCGTGTCAAACAACTTTATGCTCCTCATTAAATCAAGTAACTTAGCTTTATTCCTTATATAAAGAAAATAAGAATAGAATCGCAGGAGAGATAAAATATGTGTGGTATCGCAGGCGTAATTGACCTAGCAGGTCAGAGAACTGTTTCCCCAAATATCATTCGTGCAATGGCACAGGCAATCATTCATCGTGGCCCCGATGAAGATGGCTTTTACGAAGCCCCAGGCATTTCATTTGCCAACCGCAGGCTCAGCATTGTTGGCCTCTCTGATGGCAAACAACCCATTTTTAACGAAGATCGCTCGATTGCGACGGTATTTAATGGTGAATTCTTCGATTATCAATCAATCAAAGCCCGCCTTGAATCCAAAGGGCACAAGTTTTCCACTCACTGCGATACCGAACTTATCCCCCATCTTTATGAAGATCACCAAGAAGGAATGCTCGACCACCTTCAAGGGCAGTTTGGAATTGCTGTTTGGGACGCCAGACAAAGAAGGGTAATTCTTGCACGAGATCAGTTCGGTATTTGCCCACTTTATTATGCAAAGGTGCAATACGATGGCTCGGAATGGCTTCTGTTTGGATCTGAAATCAAAGCGATACTCGCATCAGGAATGATTCGGGCTGAACCCGACCGCCTAGGCATCAACCATCTATTCACTTTCTTTGGCGTGCCCGGGCCCCAAAGCTGCTTTAGGGGTATTTCTGCTTTAGAACCTGGGCATTTCTTGGATATCAGATTGGGTAGCCAATCACATGCTTCGCGTATCGAAGATAAAACATACTGGCGTATGGATTTCCCTCAAAGAGGGCAGGAAAGAACCGGCCCGTCTTTAAAATCACTCGTAGATGATTTCGATAGGGAAATGCTAGCTTCGGTGGAAAAACGCCTTCGGGCAGATGTTCCTGTGGTTTCTTATTTAAGCGGTGGGGTTGATTCTAGCCTAGTGGTGGCAATGGCTTCCAAAATCCGAGGCACCCCGATTCCTTCTTTTACCATTCGTATCAAATCTCCAAAACTTGATGAAACTCCTGAAGCCACGATTGTTGCAAAACATATTGGCACTACCCCGATTATTATCGATGTTGGATCTGATGAAGTGCTCAACACCTACCCTGCCCTGATTCGTGCAGCTGAAGCCCCGGTTGTTGATACCTCTTGCTCCGCTCTTTTGCTCCTTGCAAAGGAAGTTCACAAGCATGGCTACAAAGTAGCACTTACAGGCGAAGGCTCGGATGAATGGCTAGCGGGTTACCCCTGGCACAAAGTACATCGCATTGCAAGTTGGGTGGATAGCGTGCCTGGACTTAAGGTCAGCAATTGGATGCGCAGGTTTTTCTTGTGGGTAACAAAAGCCCCTAGATACAACCAAGCAATGCAAAACCGGGCAATTAATGCCATGAGTGGCCCTAACGGATGGCTCGATATTTATAACCTTTTTAGCATGGCAAAGTTCAGATTATTCAGCCCGGAAATGATGGATCTCGTCAAAAATGTTTCACCCTACGAAGACTTAAACCTGCCTTCAGAAAGAATGAAAAGCTGGCATCCCTTAAACAGAGAATTGTATGTCAGCGGGAGGGCCCACCTTTCAGGCCTCCTTCTTAACGCTAAGGGCGATCGGGTCGCTATGAACTCCTCGGTGGAAACCCGCTACCCTTTTCTCGATGTGAATGTATTTAACTTTTTGGCAACTGTTCACCCAAAGTGGAAGTTTCGAGGATTGTTTGGCGATAAGTATTTGCTCCGCCATCTCTCTGATCGGTATCTTCCTTCTTCCATAGCTTGGCGCAAGAAAGCCATGTTTAGGGCCCCCTTCGACAGCTTCCATTTAGACAACGTTCCGCCCTTTATCGACCACCTCTTAAGCGAAGAATCCCTTAAAAAGACGGGATATTTTGATGTTAAGCAAGTTCTTCGATGGCGCAAAGAGTTCAAAAAACTACCCTCTTGGGGCCTATCAAGAGTATCAATAGAGATGGGGCTCGTTGGCGTTTTAGCAACCCAAATGTGGCACCATACCTTTATCGATCACTCCCTTGCTGACATGGATTACTGGCAAGCTCCCAAAATTTCGTAAAAGATTGATCGTCATACTGAACGCTTGTATACACTCTTGCTTTGCGCCATAAGTGTATACTGCATAAGGTCTTGATAACCCCTAACCGTTATATTTTAACCCCCACTTCCCATCTAATTTCCAGCTTTACCTCTTTTAAGCTTCCAACAACTTTTAACAACCGTTAACCTTATTCTTATGTCCTATGCACTCTCTACATTATGGTACGACAGGCAACGATACCTGCCGGGTGTCTTAGCTGTTGGCTTTAGCGCCTTGCTTATCGCATTGCAGTGCGGCTTATTGCTTGGCTTATTTTCCATAACCTCAATCCCCGTTGATCACACCTCCGCAGACATTTGGCTGGGCGCCCCCGAAGTTCTAAGCGTCGATCTAGGCCGACCCATTCGAGAAGCTAGTTTAGCAAGGCTTGCCAGCCAGCCTGAAATCGAGCGCGTCGAAATCTATTTGCAGGGCTTTTCCTATTGGTCTAAGCCAGATGGTGGCACCGAACTATGCATGGTTATAGGCAGTAGGCTTGATGAAAATGCCTTGGGTAAAGTTACGGAACTTACAAAAGACCTTTACTTGCAACTTAGCGAACCCGGCACCATTGTTATTGATGAATCCGACCTTGGAAGACTTGGGGTTAAAGGAGTCGGGGATCACGCAGAGGTTGCGGGCAACCGAGTTCGCATTGTAGGCCTTACCACTGGGCTGAAAAGCTTAGCTGGCCCGTATGTATTCTGCTCCATAAATACCTCAAGGCCTCTACTGAGAGTTTTCCCCGATCAAATTACTTATGTTCTGGGAAAATGCCATAACTCCAAAGATGCAGCTACCGTAGTGAGCCGCTTAAAAGAAAATCAAAATGTCTCTGCCTTCACGAGCCCTGAATTTTCGCTTCGATCTAGAATGCATTGGCTTCTTAAAACCAAAGCAGGTATAGCTTTAGGTTACGCTGCCGCCCTAGGATTATTAGTAGGCGCAGTTGTCACAAGCCAGACTTTATATTCAGCCACCGCTGCTTCTTTACGCGAATTTGCGGTCCTAAGAGCCATGGGTATTCCAAGATGGCGCATGCAGTTTATGGTGATGCAACAATCCTTATTCGTTGGAATCATTGGGGTTGGCTTGGCTTGGCCTGCGGTCCATGCACTTGCAGCAATAGCAGATTATTTCGGCGGGCGCGTAGAACTGCCTATTTGGTTGCAAAGTATCGCCGCTGTTGTTACGCTTACCATGGCTCTGTTTTCGGGATTATTTGCTTTGCGTTCCCTTAGAAATGTAGAGCCTGCCGCTTTACTTAGGTAATTACCAAAGGCTTTTAGAGATGTCGACATCTCCGAATTTAAAATCAAATATCAAGCTTCGCTCGGGCGTTTCTGTTACCTCTATTACTGGCAAAGGGCTTTATAAATCTTTTGGCGAAGGCGAAATGCGTACCACCGCAGTTAATGATGTCTCCATTGATATCAAACAAGGTGAAGTCGCCCTAATGATGGGGCCCTCAGGAAGCGGAAAAACCACCCTTTTAGCCATTTTATCAGGCTTATTAAAACCGGATGCTGGGAAAGTTACGGCACTAGGGCAAGATATGTGGGCCCTTACGGAACGCGAAAGAGAGCATTTTCGCCTCAAACATTGCAGCTTTATCTTCCAAGGGTACAACCTCTTTTCCTCTCTTACTGCCAGACAACAGCTAGAAATCGTCGCCCAATGGGGTGATGGTGCCAGCTCAAGGGAAGCACGCAAAAAAGCCGATGAAATCTTAGATATCCTTGGCTTATTGAAAAAGGCCCATTTGCGACCGGGCGAACTTTCGGGGGGTGAGAAGCAAAGAGTTGCCATTGGCAGAGCTCTTATCAAAAACCCTGATTTCTGTTTTGCGGATGAACCGACCAGTGCCTTAGACTGGGCACATGGCGAACAAGTAATTGATATTTTACGGTCTGCTGCGCATGACCGTGGTTGCACCGTGCTTATTGTCGCACATGATGCCCGGGTAATCCCATATGCAGATAAAATATTTTATCTTGAAGATGGTAAAATGGTTGATGATGGTGGTAAAAGCATACACAAGACCTATGGCAAGATGCCCTCATGAGGATTGAAAAAAGTAATTACTTGAAGTCCTCTGGTTTCAAAATCAAATTCACAGGGATGGAATCCTTGTTGGGGAATATTTAATGGAAAAGTTATTTCAGCCAATGCCGGCGGCTTCCTGGACTCATTTGGGAAGAAAACTGTTCTCGATCATGTTTGTTTCGAGCCTGATTGCAGGAGGGTTTATTTTCTGGGGTTATTACCAACCACCCGAAAATGAGACCCCTGATTCTAATCACAGCTTCCAAGAACAAATCACAGCCCAAGCCAAACCAGCTTCAAAGGCAAAAATCACCGAAGATTCGGAGCGCAGAGCGGTTTGCATCGCTTATGTTGATGTGGATGGAGGCGTTACACCTCTTTACCCTATTCAACCAGGCAAAGTACTCGCTATCCCCGCGAGAGAAAATACCGAAGTCGAGGCAGGCGATGTTCTAATCCGTATGGATGACACCTTGCAAAAGGCCCAACTCGAAGAAGCCAAAGCCGATGTGCAAGCTGGCCAATCTCAACTCGACCAAGCAAAAGTGATGTTCGCCCAGCACGAACTTAAGATCAATGGGCAAAAATCTGCCATCGAAGCTAAACGCAGCGAAATGGCTGCAGCTCTTGCCAAAAAAGACCAAGCCGAGCGACTTGCAAGCAACAAACTTGCGAGCAATGATGATGTAAATGCAGCAACTTCAATCGTTAAAGCACTTGAATTTGCAGTTGAAGGCGAGACTATAAAGCTTAAAGGCATCCAAGCCCTTGACCCGCACCTTCCTGTAAACCTTGCGACAAACGATCTAACAGCTAGAAGAGCACGATTACAAAAAGCAGAATATGCCCTTGGAGAATGCTCGTTGAAAGCGCCTTTCAAAGGCACCATTCTTAGAATCAACACCAGTGTGGGGGAAACACTTGGAGCAAACCCAAGGCTACCTGCCATCATGTTTTGCCCCACTGCAAAGCGCATTATCCGTGCTGAAGTGGAACAAGAATTTGCAGGAAAAATCGCCTTGAACCAAGTTGCGGTTATTCAAGACGATTGCAGCTCATCCGAAATAACCTGGCGCGGGAAAGTGGTACGCATTTCTGACTGGTTCACACACCGAAGATCTATTCTTCTCGAACCTTTGCAGTTCAACGATGTAAGAACCCTTGAATGCATTGTCGAGTTGGATCCTAATCAGCCATTACTAAGAATTGGACAACGCGTTCGGGTTCAGTTGATTCCTTCTGATGATTCAACCAAACCCCCTACTGCTAAATCCAAATAAGCTTTCAACAGAAACTTTAATCGTGTTTTGCAGGTCAAGGAGGACCACTAATGACATGGTTACTAATTGCAACTGGTTTTAGTGGTGCCTTTAGCTTTTTATTTATCTTTAAAAAGATCTCCCACTTTTTTACTACTCCCAAAGCCATCGCTGTGCATTTTTCCCCAGCGGGTGGGTGCGCTGAAGCTTTAATCAACGAGATACATAAAGCGCGACACGAAATCTTGGTTCAAGCTTACTCTTTTACTTCCAAGCCCATTTCCCAAGCACTTGTCGATGCAAAAAAAAGAGGCGTAAAAATCGACATCGTTCTTGATGGTAGCAACGAACGGGAACAATACACCGAACTGCACTTTTTAATCGAGCATAGTATCCACCCGGTCATCGATAGCCATCACCCCATTGCCCATAATAAAATCATGATTTTTGATTCAAGAACCATTGCAACAGGAAGCTTCAACTTCACCCATCAGGCAGAGCAAAACAACGCAGAAAACCTGCTTATTTTAAAAGGTCATCCCGAATTGGTCGATTTATACAAAAAGAATTTTGCAATTCATAAAGGGCACTCTCGAGCGGTTCAATTAAAAACCGAAGCTAATACTGGGGCACCCAAGCACGAAATGTTTGGACATCACACCCCTGTAACCAGATCTCATGCAGCTTGATAACCTGCATTTGATCAAATTTCCCTAAAACTTTTCTTTTCTCGGGAAAGTATACTAAAATGATTAGAGATTTTCATCCAGTTAACTTCTGATGGTTTTTACGGTATACCTTTTATGTCGAACACAATTATTGGCGAAAAAGTTCTGAACGATGCCCACTTGAAACAGCAATTGCAAATTCTCAGGCAAGCTGACAATTGGACCAATCTTTATTATATTGCGATGATTTATATTTATCTCGCTGCAGTGATTTCAAGCACCCTCATGTTTTACTACCAGCGGGAAACTTGGGGCCTGCCCTTCTGGTTGAACATCCCCGTTTCTATCCTCGCAATTATTTTGATAGGTGCTGGCCAACATCAACTCACGGGACTGGGCCATGAGGGGTCGCATCATTCTCTCTTTAAAACTAAAAAATGGAACGAATTCGCCTCCGATGTTTTTTGCATGTTTCCTGTTTACAGTTCCACGCATTTTTACCGACTACAACACATGGCTCATCATCAGTTTGTAAATGACCCCGAACGCGACCCCGATGTCTCGCAACTATTATCCAGCGGCCATTGGTTGGGTTTCCCCGCTTCTCCGAAAAAGTTCTACAACTTTTTGCTCCAGCAGCTATGGATCCCCAATCTTTTTAAGTTCATGATAATTCGGGCTGCTTATAACTCTACGGGCACTGATGCCAACCCTTATGTCAAAAAAAGCACCAGCAAAAACAAAGTCGCAATTCGTATCGCCATCGCCTATGTTTTTTCAATGATCCCAGTCCTTGCAGTTATTACCTGGTTAGGGAATCCCATTACTGTAGTGCTTAGTTCCTTGGGAATCTTCGTTTTATTCTCCACGATTTTGCTGATGCTCTCTAAAGATTGCTATCAGCAGGCAAAAATCCATCCTGTTTTTTCAGCAAAAACATCAACTGTTATGCGTCTTGGTTATGTAACAACGGTTTTTACATCACTTGCAGTTTTGCATCTCACAGTAGACCCATGGGCGCCCATCTATTACTTTATGCTTTGGCTGGTTCCTATTTTTACTTCTTTCTCTTTCTTCATGATCCTTAGGCAGGTTGTTCAGCACGGCAATGGCGACCGAGGTTGGATCACTAATACACGCGTCTTTTTCGTGAATCAGTTTATCAACTTTTGCGTATTCCCCATTGGCCAAGACTTTCATCTGCCCCACCACCTTTATTCCACTGTGCCCCACTATCGTCTAAAAAAGCTTCACGCAATATTGATGGAATATCCTGAATATCAAAAAGATGCGATTAATGTGCACGGATATTTCCACTCCCCTGAAACCCCTCAGATACATCCCACGGTGGTCGAGGTGTTAGGCGACAACTACGCAAGCAAAAATTTCCGTGGAGTGCACATTGATAATACCGTGTTGGATGATAATGAAGTGGAAGATAAAGAAGGCATTATCAATACGGGCGAAAGAGAAAAACAAAAAGCAGAAGCATCAGCACGCGAAAAATCAATGCTTTAAGATCGGTTCAAACTCGGTACCTGCGACCATGGTTTTTAAAATGGGCGTGGTCATGAATGTGGTAACTAGAGCCATCATCACAAGCATACAAAAAACGCTATCAGAAATAATCCCAAAATCTTTCCCCAAATTAATAACGATCAATTCCATAAGGGCTCGGGTGTTCATTAATACCCCAATGCACGAAGCTTCTCTCACTGAAAACCCCGAGAAATACGCTGCCAACCCACAACCAGCTACCTTTCCGAATATCGATGCTCCAATAATTCCGCCTGCTATCAGCCAAAGTTGCAGAGAGTCAAGCGATCCAATATTAGTTCTTAACCCGGTGTAAGCAAAAAAGATTGGAAGAAAAAATGCAGTTACAAAGTCTTTCAACTTCGCCTGAATTGCTTTACGAAACGCAACCTGATCGCATAGTACAGCTCCAAAAATAAAAGCCCCAAATATTCCAAATATTCCAATAAGATTGGTCCCTATCGCAGATAGAAACAACAAAGATAAAGTCACTGCAAGGCCCGTCACAGAAATCTCGCCATCTACAATAAAATTGTTGAGCAATCTTATTGCAATAGGTCGAACTGCAAAAATCATAAATGCACCAAACATCAAAGTGTAAAAAATCATCAGAAGCGTACTAGAAATATGAAAACCCGATGTTACAAATGCTGCTACGCCCGCTAATAAAATCCAACCTGCTGCATCATCAAAAGCTGCTGCAGTAATTGTAACTACTGCAAGCCTTGTGTGAGAAACCTTCCACTCCACCATCATTCGCCCGAGGATGGGTAAAGCTGTGATGGACATGGCTGTGCCCAAGAAGAGGCTAAAGCTCCAGAAGTTTTCAGGGGTGTCAGGCTTATTGCTCACCAATTCAAACACAAGAAAAGACAAACCGATCCCTAGTCCAAAAGGAAGCAAAATACCTGCAAGAGAAATTAAAGCTGTAGAGCCCCCCAATGAAAGCAGATGGGAAAACTCAAACTCCATTCCCACAATAAAAAGAAGAAGAATAAGGCCTACTTGGCTGATGCCAACAAAAACCCAATGAAGTGTCCCATCGGGAAACCCCTCGAGAGTCGGCCTGAAAATCATTTGAAAAGTATCAGGTGCAATCCATCCAAACAAACTTGGGCCAAGCAACAACCCTGCAGTAATTTCGCCGACAACTTCGGGTTGCCCGATCTTTCGAAATAGAACACCTGCAATTCGTGCAGCAAGTATGATCAACACCAACTGCCATAGCAGGGGCAATAAAAGCTTTTCAACTTGCATGGAAGCAAAAATCATAACAATCCCTTAATATTATTAACGCCAAAAACTGTCTGGTTCTTCGTGTGGCGCCCTTGCGAGCCTTAACAAACTTACAAGCTGAGTTAGTTGCGATTCATCAAGATGACCCAATTGTTTTTTACTGCATTCAAGCACTTCCTGATCAAGTTTTTGAAGCAACTTCATGCCTTGTGAAGTTATGCCTACTTTGACAACCCGGCGGTTATCATCAGGGCGTTCGCGAGAGATAAGTTTGCGTTCTTCGAGGCGATCAAGAAGGCGGGTAATATCAGGAGCCTTTGAAACAAGCCTTTTAGCAAGCACCAGGGTATGTAATTTTTGGGGATGCTCGCCACGCAAAAGGCGGAGTGTATTGTACTGCTGGGCGGTGAGTTCGAACCGCAAGAAGACAGCATCTTCAATCGAACGAAGCTTGTCGTAAGTGCGCCAAAGGTTCAAGTAGGCTTCTTGGTGAGAAGAGTCAAATCGAGTTGCCCTAGGCAAGGCGTGGGGCGCAACAGTTTTTTCAATAGCCATGGTCATAAACCTAGTGTTAGAGATAAACCCTAATACTTGTTCTAACAACTATTGTTGCTGTAGGAAAGAAGAATCGCACTTAATTCTACAACAAATTTGCTTCGAGGCAGCACAGGATCGTAACCCAACGATCGGGCTTTCTTTAGCAAATCAACATCCACATGCGAGCCATAACCCAAGCAAGAAAACTTCTCACCCTGGCTGGCTCTTATTTCCGTGATTAATTTATCAAGGTCAGATGATGCAATTCCCAGATCTATCAGAGCACCTGCAAACTTTTCTTTACTGGCAGCCTCAATCAATTTATCCACGGTTTTTATCACTTTGATCTGTAAACCAATGGCACGGGCTTCCCCTGATATCTTGCTGCTAAAGATTAAGTCATCGCATAAAACCAGTACTGTTTTATTTTCCTCAGGCATTATTCGATTTTCCCCAAGCGCTGAAACATATGAAGTGTAGCCCACATTTTTGCATCAATCGGGAGATCATGATTATCGCACAATTCGCATGCTGCATCAAAATCAAGCAACAATACCTCGATATCTTCGCCCGGTTCAGGCTTGGCTCCTTGGTTTGCCCGCACATCAACATAAGCCATCGTGATAGCTTCATCCGTCAAGCCCATGGAAGAATGCAGGGGTTTGGTCACCTTGTTAATTTTAGAAACTTCATAGCCGGTTTCCTCGATCATTTCACGCATGATCGTTGATTCAATCGTTTCACCGGGATCGACCAACCCAGCAGGAAAACCATAGGTATAACACCCTAACGGTACCCGAAACTCCTTGATAACCACTAATCTGTTGGGTTGATCTTTTTGTTTTAAAACAGGCACGATGATCACTGCCTCTGAAGCATCATCTTTGGAATATTGCTTTAGCTTTCGGGAAGCATATATCCATTTTCCCTGATGCTGTTCATGAGTGTATTCTGCAACAAATAAGTTGAGCCATTTCTGATCGGTTAGCTTGTGGACTTTGTTAATTTTCATTCTGGAAGATCCTTAAATAGCCCATCCTTAAATAGCTTCGGGGCCCCGTTCGCCCGTGCGAATTCGCAAGCAATCTTCGAGAGGCAGTATGAATATCTTCCCATCACCGATGCGCCCTTCGGGGCCGGTTCTTCCTGCCTCCATAATGGCATTCACCGTAGGTTCGACAAAATCTTCGTTTACTGCGATTTGCAATTGCACCTTCCGCAATAGCTGAACCGTAAGTTCATGGCCTCGATAAACTTCGGTGTGGCCTTTTTGTCTACCAAACCCCTGAACATCAACAATCGTAAGGCGGAAAACTTCAACTTTGTTAAGCGCTTCTTTAACAGCTTCAAGCCTTGAGGGCTGAATAATTGCAAGTATAAGTTTCATCGTAATCCCAAGTTGAACATTATTTTTTGTTGCAAGGAATCATGGTTCCACCACCGGAAAGATAATCATCCGTCACGGGATAATTTTCGAACTGAATCGTGTAATAAGATTCGAACCACTTTCTGATGTCACCCACCAACCCCGGATCAAAAGAAGGGGAAACATGCAAAGTATTACCCGGGACTTGAAGTCTTATTTCACTCTTCTCGACAACTACTTTCCCATATTTTAAAACCATGTAAGGCAGTTCAAACATTGCAAGGATATTGGAGCTTTCGTTATAGATGGTAATATCTGCATCCGCCCCCACGCCAAGATGCCCTTTATTTATAAGCCCAAGCATGCGTGCAGGCCCAGCACGGGTGATAATCGCAATTTCATTAAGCGTGTACTCTCGATCCAAATCTTTTAAGCAACTGCGCTCCAAAACCCTAGGGTGAATCCTCTTTAAAATCTCTTGCCTGTAAGTTCGATCCATCAACAATTGAATAATTTCCGGATATGCCAAAAACGAACCACCATTCGGATGATCCGTACTCATTGCTATCTGCCATGGATCTTTAACCAGAAGGTACCATTCCAAACCGATGGCCCATTGCAAAGCGTTGACAAAACTTTTTTCCTTATAGACCATGGGCACGATGCCACACCCTGCTTCCATTTCGGTATCAGCACTCGTCCATTTTTTTCCAGTTACTTTATGAAGGTAATACCCCAATGGGCCATCCCCAGTCATGGAGGTGGTTTCGCCAAATAATACCTGACCAACATCAACAGTTACTTCAGGGTGAGAGTTTACAAACTCCGCAAGTTCTTGCACCTTGGAGCAGAACTTACCCTGATCATCGGGTTCGCCACCATAGCTATGAAATTGAATATGGGTGAGGTGGGCCCTACGACCTTCCAAAGCATCCATAGTGGCTTGCGTGGTGCGCCAATTCCCCGGAATACCAAGATTATTGCAATGAATATGAACGGCATGAGGAAGGCCGATATCCATCGCTGTCTGAGATAAACCCTGAATAATTTGCCTCGGGGTGCAGTTAAAGTGGCCGATATCCTGATCAATTTCGCTAATGTTGGCGCCACCGCTTTTCCAAACTTCAACCCCACCAGGGTTCACCAATTTAATCGCATAACCCTTCGCAGATTCGAGCAACCAGGCGGTGAAACTCTTAAGCTTTTCATTATCTTTTTTGGCAATCTGCTCTAAGGCATAATGATTATTACCCATCAGAAGGTAAAACCCTTTGTCAATGATGGGGGTATCTTGAAGCTCTTCGTGGGCATGCCTTGCGCTTAGAGGGGGAACCGCTGCATCGAAGGCGGTAGTGTATCCAAGGCCTGCATAAAGGTACCCAGTAGCAAAGGTACTAGGCACACTGCCTATAGTTCCTGATCTGGTTAAAGCCGTTCTTGAAACATGAGGAGCATAGCGTTTATCTTCAGGGCGCATTTTCCTGGCAAGATTAACCTTAGGCCCAGCGATATGGCAATGCATATCAACGCCGCCTGGCATAATAATCCTGCCCGTGGCGTCGATAACTTTTTCAGGAAGAATATCAGCTTCAATGGGGGGTGCAATAATTTTGCCATCTTTGATCCAGATATCTCGGACTTCGCCGTTGATACCATGGGTTGGGTCGTAAATTTTCCCGCCTTTGATTACAGTAATCGCCATCCTGATGCACCTGCTTGGTAAGTCATTATTAAAAATCAAAACTAATTGGAAGCTTGAAGTTTTTCTTTCAACAAGTGAAGAACCTTCTTTTCCAAGGCACGCAATATTTTCTCATCGCTTGGATAGGGAGATTCAAACGCAGGGCGCAACGGAATAGGAACATCATCCATGCGATAAACTGTTCCGGGAACATTAATCCCATAAGTTGCAGTAGTGAATGCAACAGCAGCAGCACGGGTGGTGGAAGTTTCCTTGGTATCAAGAGCGATATAGGGAATAGACGCCAAATGGTCACGCGCAGCCTGCGAGAAATTCCCCATGGGATCCGATGCGATAATCATTGCAGCATCAGCTTCTTTTCTGGCTAAGGTATCAGTAGTGGTGAACTCGCCCGGATTAAACCGGGGGTAGCCCCTGCCAAGGTTAACTCCAAAGGGATAGCCAGTTTGCCAGCTAACCACATTATCCGCACCAGTAACATTGCCATGCCCACGCATGGGGTTGGCGTAAAATCTGGTAAAAGCATTTAGGTCTCTTGCAAGCGCCAGGGCAGCTTCAACATTAAGATGCTTTCCTCGAGTCATGGAAAGCCCCATGCCAAAGAAGAGAACACCAAACTTACACGCCTTCATTCTGTCTACAAGGTTTTGCAACTGCTCAAGAGTCACCCCGGTATCAATCAAATCAGCTTCATTAATAGTCAAACCCTTGACCAATGCCCTAAGCATCCAAAGCACTTCAAAATCTTTACGAGGCTTAATTTGAAGAAAGATATCCGCTGCTGGCGCACTTTTAGTCCTGCGCACATCCACCAAAACCACAGTGCGATCTTTTCGACCATTGGGAACAAACAGCCCCTTAGGCATGGTAGAATACCTGCCCCAATGTCTGGGATGCGACTCTGCAGGATTGGATCCCCAAAAAATCACGAGGTCAGCACGATTGCGAACTTCCCCCAAAGAACAGGTGATTTCGCCCACCCCTTGAAATGCCATTCCAGAGGGCCCATGGCAAACCGAAGTAGTTGTATCAATAGAAGCCCCGACCCAATCAGCGATGGCAACGGTAACTCGTTGAGCCTCGCAAGTGGTATCAGATAGCCCGTAAATAATAGGGAATTTTGCATCGACCAAAATGCGGGCAGCTTCCTCCACTGCTTCTTCAACCGTAGCTTCTTTACCCCGAATGCGGGCAACCGGCCCCTCCCCCGCCTGATGATTTAAAAACCAAGCCTTCCCCAAAACACACGCATTCTTCGCTTTGGTTATGTGGTTTCCTTCGACCGTTAATTCGATATCATCACAAACGCAGCCACAAAAAGTGCAGGTCGCATTCGATACTACTTTTAATTCATTTTGCATATTAAAACCCCCTCAGGGTCATCAATCTTTTTTAATGGCACAAACCTTGGAAAGATAAACATCTGTGCCCTTGCTATTAGGCATGCCTGTACCGTGTGTATCTGAACCCATCAGGCGACTCGACCAATCACCATATGCCATGAACAGTAACCCAGAAGGGAGTTCCTTTTCCTTGGCAGCAACACAGGGGATTTCAATAGATCGTTGTTCCGATCGGATACATACGAGATCACCAGCCGCCAAACCAAGTCTGGTCAAATCTTCAGGGCAAATTTGAACCACGCCCGTTTCCTCAAGATACTCCTTGCTGAATTTACTTTCATTCATGGAAGTACCCTGCCTGGTGCTTCGACCAGAAATCAGAATAAACAGTTCTTCTTGGTTTTTATTCATGAAGCTATTATAGAGTATTCTTCTTGGTTGCGATAATACGCAGTCAAACTATTCTTCGACTTCTTGACCTTTTAATAATACCCTGAAAGAGTCTAATTCTTAACTAAAAGTGCGCTTAAATGCTCTTTAAGCCCCTGACTTAAGCCTTCCATGCTGTAACCGCCCTCGAGGCAGGAAACAATCTTTCCCTTGCAACAAGAATTTGCAAGCGACTGCAACACCTTGGTCATGGTGCCAAAGTCTTCTGGCTCTAACCCCAAATCCCCCACCGGATCCCTATGATCTGCATCAAACCCCGCACTTAAAATCACCAACTCAGGCTTGAACTCAAAAGCCTTTTGAATACCTTTTTCCCATGCCGCAAGATATTCTTTTCGTGAAATCCCATAGGAAAGTGGAACATTTAGATTTGTACCCAACCCTTTTAAAGCCCCGGTTTCCAAAGCCGCACCAGTGCCCGGGTAAAAACCATTCCCATATCGGTGAATGCTCAAAAAGAATACTTGCGGATCTTCATAAAAGATATCTTGAGTGCCATTACCATGGTGCACATCCCAATCCAGAATCAAAACTTTGTTTAATTGATGAACAGAAAGTGCTCGCTTAGCAGCCAAAGCCACATTATTAAACAAACAAAAACCCATACTCTTGATGGCATTAGCATGATGCCCGGGTGGGCGGACCAAACATAAAGCGTTTTGCTGTTTACCTGTCAACACTTGATCAACAGCTTTGGTGCAGGCACCCGCAGCAAACAAAGAAACCTTGAAAGAATCCGGACATACCACGGTATCGGGGTCGGCTTTGCCACCGCCATGCGCTGCTATCTGCCTTATTTGCTCAACCTGCTTGGGGCCATGAAGCTGCGATAATTCTTTTTCAGTTAATGCATCCCAAGCAACAGAATCACACTTCAACCCAAGGCCTGATTTTTCAAGCATGGATTCAATTGCAACCAAGCGTTCGGGGCTCTCTGGATGCTTGCCAGTCTTATGCTTCAGAAATTCAGCAGATCGCAGCAAAAGTGTCATTATAATTTACTTATCGTTATTCTTTTCCTCCACCTTGGCAGGTGGTTTGAGCTTTTCTTCATCCTTGGGTTTGGGCATGGGTGGAGCAAAGCCAGGAACAGGGCCGGGAAAATCCAGCAGCCTTTTCCCAGTGGTTACAGGCCCGGGTTTCAATGCACCTACAAGGCTTGAAAAAAAGAACACCAACTCGGGCTCACCGGCTGGTTGCATGCAAGATCGCTCTAGCAAAGTTACTTCTTCAAGCGACATAAGAGTCCCGTTTCGCTGAATATGTTTAATCAAAGCTTGAACCGCTGCGATTCTAACAGGGGGAATTCTTTTTCCATCCATCACAATAGCAGCAAGTTCTGGTTGAACTCTTCCGAGTGCTAAATTACCCAAAGCTTCAGCTAAATAAATCATACCTTGATCGCTAAGGCGCCCTGGGGTAAGTGCAGAAAGCAATGCAACAGTTGCAGGCCGGGCATCATAGCCTGGCAATTCGCCCTTAGCGATTTTCGCGAGCCAGAACACAGCAGCTTCAGCGTAGTTTTTTCGTTCTTCTTCGGTAAGTGCGGGGGCCCCCATCTCGGCAAATACCAGTTGAATATCTCGCTGAATTGCTTTGCTATCAGAAAAATGCCCCGTCGAAACAACCCGAATGTTATCCTGCTTCTTAAAATGTTTTTTAAGAGCTTCTACTCTTTTACCAACTTCAACTTCATATTCATCCCCAACTGCAGCAAGGATTATCCTCAGGTCTTTTTCATCGATCAAAGTTTTTTGAATACCCTTATACTTAAAGTTCAAATCCTTGATTTCTTGAAGGTGCCCATCATTAATCACCGACAGTGTTTCAGCAAACTGCTTTTCAGTCGCTTCGATATCCGATTCATTCCGTTTTTTTCGAACCTCTTTTAATTCTCTTTCAAATCGCTCATTGATCTTTTTAACCGTATCTCGTTGATTGATCTCGATGGCTTCGCGATCTTTCTTATACGCTGCTACAATCTCATCAATTTGTTTCAGCCTGCCACTTGCCTTGCGATATCGATCAACCAAATCCTTTGCCAAACTGCCTTCAGGCACAGCAGCAAGAAAAATTGGAACCCGCGCAGCATAAGACTCTGCTTTGATACTTGCTAATAAGTAGTGGATTCCTGGATCAGGCAAAGTGGATTCAATAAAAACCGCATCAATATCCGCAGCCTTTTCAAGCCTTTTTATGGTTTCCATGCCATTGGCTG
This sequence comes from Planctomycetota bacterium, assembly GCA_003671255.1. GTDB lineage: Bacteria > Planctomycetota > Planctomycetia > Gemmatales > Gemmataceae > UBA969. The sequence goes on from QWPF01000019.1 coordinate 29,486, forward strand.
TAAGAATAGGATCGGCACCCGCATCTCGCATAACGCCAACCACCTTATGGCGCCAATCTTCATTCCCAACAGCAACCAAAACTCTGGGCTTGTTCATAACCATGGGTTCTGCACGAAGCGCTCGTGCCAAGACTTCAACCACCTCAGCACTCGCCTTGGATATTTGCGAATTGGGAATATTAAGAAGAGCAAGAGCTGCGGCCATTTCGACCCTGCGGTCACCATAATTCAAAGCCTGAGTAAGAGGTGCAACCCTGTTGCCTTTGGGCATAGCGGCTCTTAATTCAGCCATATCTCCTAATGCGCGAGTAACTGCAAGCACTACCCCCGTTTGTTTTTCCCTTAAAGCGCGATCCAAAACAGCAAGGAGCAAATCTGCATCAACAGTGTTAAGCAGAATATGCAAATCTGGATTAGAACGAATTAAAGGAAGCCTGACATCGGTTTTTTCGAGATGCCCATGGAGGGTATTAAGAAGCTGAAGGATTTGAGTATCTTTATCGGTTGGGTTTAAGATCAACGCCATCGAACTGTAACGGGCAGCATAATAGGAATTAGCTTTTTTAACATCAACAGTAGGAAGTTCGGGCCATCCTGAAGCAACCATCATGCCATCCCAGCGCCAGATTTGAACCCGCGCAGGATCAGGGAAATGAACTTTACCTTTGTAGTAATTCTCTGCAAGCAAGAGAAGCTCTTTTCTAGCTTCAGGAAGAGCTCCAAGCTCCAAATTAGTCAATTTAGAAATAGCAAGCTTGGCTTTATTTTTAAGCCCTTCAGACCTTCGAGGATCACTGGAAACAAACCAAAGTTCAGGCACTGCCTGAATTGCGCCCCGGGCCACCAACACATCGATCAAATCCACTTGGGCAGATACGGGCATTCCCTCAAGAGCCGCAATCATAGGGGCTTCAACTTCAGATCCGAGTCTTTTTAATGCATCAAGAATGTATGCCTTTTCAATGATGGTTTGCTTTGCCAAGTCTGCAATTAGAAAAGGAACCGAGTAAGCTCCACTTCGATAAAGTTCTTTAAAAGCAAACGCTCTCTCTTCAGGATTCCCCTGTAATTGCTGGATAAGTTTTGCAATTCTTTCGGGGTCTTGAAGCTTTTTGAGGGAAGCTGCTCCCGCCATTTGAATCAAATCATCTGCTTCCTTTTTGGCCTGATCATTTAAGATTTTATCTTTCGACCAGACAGGAACAAGCCTGAGTTTGAAAATTGCATTCAAGGTGACTTTATCAACCAAGCTAGAAAGTTCAGCGTCTGCGTATTTTTTCTCGGTAAGGTCGTGAAGGTATCGTGCAGCAAAATCGTACTTGCCCACCTCTATTTCAAAGGTGATTGCTTCCCAATAATCAAAGATGTTTTGAGGCTGTTTGAAAAACTGCCTGTACCCATCCTTGCGGTTATCTGGCGGCTTTGGAGCTTCATCTTGTGCAGAAACATGCAGCCCTTCCATGCTAATGCAGGCTATCATCATTCCTAAAGCAAACCTGCGTAATCCATTTACCATAACTAGCTCCCTCTTTTCAAAAAGCCTGCAAAGCACTTCGATTTCTAATTCGGCAATGCCATCGCTTCAAGTTCCGGACCAACTAAATCCTGATAAGTTTCACGACGGCGTATCAACTTGCTGGTTTCACCATCCACCAATACTTCCGCTGCCCTAACACGACTGTTGTAATTCGAACTCATCGACATGCCATAAGCGCCTGCGCTAAAAGTTGCAAGCAAATCGCCTCGTTTCATAGGCGGCAATGATCTGCCCTTGGCAAGAAAATCTCCGGATTCGCAAACAGGACCAACCACATCAACTTTCAACCCGCCCGGCACATCCATTTCGTAATCTTCCGGAAGGTTTGGAAACTCGGCAGAAGGCTCCGCAGGCCAGACACGATGAAACGAATCGTAAAGAGTCGGCCTAATTAAATCATTCATTGCAGCATCTTGAATAATAAAATGCTTGCCACCAGATTCTTTGGTGTAAATCACTCGGCTTAACAATAGCCCTGCATTCCCAACAATGAATCGCCCGGGTTCCAAAACCAATTTGCATTTGGCTTCTTTTACTGCAGGAACAATCACCTCTGCAAATGCCTTTGCGGGTTGGGCTTCCTGCTTGCGGTAATGAATCCCAAAACCACCGCCCATGTTCATCACACTTATCGGGTGCCCCTGCTCGCGCAGTTTAGCTATCAAATTCAAAGCCTTAGCTACACCCAAGCGATAGGGTTCAGCCGAAAGAATCGGCGATCCCAAATGCATATGCAGGCCAATCACCTTGACCCCAAGGTTCCCAAGAATCCCCTTGGCAACATCTAATACAGTTTCAATATCCAGACCAAATTTAACACCCTTCACACTGGTATCAGTCTTAGCATGGGTTTTTGGCGGCAGATCGGGGTTCACCCTTAATGCAACAGATGCGACCTTCCCCATCGATTTTGCAACATGACCCAAGGCATGCAATTCCTGCTCACTTTCAACATTAAAAAGCGAGACATTGTTATCAAGTGCGAAGCGGAATTCCGCATCGGTCTTACCCACACCTGCAAAAACAATTTTGTCTCCCTTGCCACCCGCAAGCAATGCACGATGCAATTCCCCACCACTAGTTACATCAAAACCAGAACCGTGTTCCGCCATCACTTTGCAAAGCGCAACATTGCCATTGGTTTTAACGGAATAACAAATCAGAGGCTCAACTTCTTTGAACGCTTCTTGGATTTGACGAAGGTGATGAACAAGCGTGGCTTTACTGTAGATATAAAGCGGAGTTCCATAGCGCTCAGCAAGTTGAGCAACGGGAATATTTTCACAATAAAGGGAACGACTTCGATAAGCAAAATGATCCATGTAATATCAACCCCGGTAAAAAAAGCCTTGGAATAATCTCAGCGTTACAACCTGCTGGATCGCCAAAGCCTATTTTATCAGGATAGGCGGTCTACCCACAAATTAATTTGTGAAGCGACCTGTTCTGGCGCAGTAGATCCAAAAGACCGAAACGCTCGCAAGGCACGAGATACTCCTAAGATGTTATATACCCCGCTGGAAAGCCCCGTGTGGACTTCTTCGTATTGTTCTTTTGATAAATCCGCCAGCTTGCACCGTTTCTGTTCACACAGACGCACCAGTTTGCCAACTGCCTCATGGGCCGATCGCATTGGGATGTCCTGTTGTATCAAATATTCCATTAATGTGGTTGCATCAAGAAATCCATCTTCCAGCCTTGCCTTGATGCTTTCGTGCCTGAACTTGGTTCCAAAAACCAGAGGTGCTGCCAAATCCAACGATGCAGCAACCGTATCGAATGCATCGAATAGGGCGACTTTATCTTCTTGAAGATCGCGGTTGTAAGCCAAGGGCAAACCCTTCACAAGAATCATCAAGTGCGTAAGGCTGGCAATCACCCTCGCAGTTTTGCCCCGCATCAATTCCAATACATCCGGGTTCTTCTTATGCGGCATAATGCTCGAACCCGTACAAAAAGAGTCGGGCAGATCGATAAAATTAAACTCTGTAGTCGACCATAATATCCACTCTTCGGACCAGCCCCCAAGATGCAACGCAATCTGAACCAGGCACCCAAGAAATTCAACCAAGAAATCTCGATCCGATGAAACATCTAGGCTATTTGCAGCAACGCTATCAAACCCAAGAAGTTGCGCAACTCGGTCGCGATTAATCGGTAACGATGTTCCTGCAAGGGCCGCAGCGCCAAGAGGAAGCACATTAACCCGCTTCCTGCAATCCGCCAACCGATCTGAATCTCGTTGCAGCTTTTCAATATAAGCAAGGAAATAGTGCGAAGCCAACACGGGCTGGGCGCGTTGCAAATGGGTGTAACCTGGAAGTACCACTTCGTTGTTTTCTTTCGCAGACTCTAAAAACGCCTGCTGAAGTGTGCGTATTTTTAACTGCAATTGCGCTATCGCTTCTCGAACCCACATTTTCACATCGGTAACAACCTGATCATTACGACTGCGGGCAGTATGCAACTTCCGGCCAACATCGCCCAGCTTCTTTATCAAAGCAGATTCAATGTGGGAATGAATATCTTCCATGCTGGTGGAATAAGTAAACTCATTTGCCTCAATCTGAACTTGGATTTCATCAAGCGCCTGATGAATGCTCTTAGCCTCATCAACTGAAATAAGTTTCACTTCAGAAAGCATGGTCGCATGCGCCTTGCTTGCATGAATATCATGAATGTAAAGGCGACGATCGTAAGAAATAGATTCGGTATAAGCTTCAACGCGCTTATCGGTATCTGCAGAAAACCTTCCACCCCAAGTTTTTCCACTCATGAAATCATTCCTGAATATCTAAAGAAAGTGGGCACCTTAACTAAAAGAACGCCCACAGATATTTTACATCATAAGCCAACGGGCTAAGAGCTAATTAAAGCCCTAATTCCTTAAGCTGCTTCGCATCAACGGTAGAAGGAGCGCCTGTCATTAAATCGCGAGCCTTCTGATTTTTTGGAAATGCAATCACATCACGAATATTGGATGTGCCAGTAAGAATCATGGCCCAACGATCCAACCCCAATGCAACACCACCATGAGGAGGCGCACCATACTTCAGGGCGTCAAGCAAGAAACCAAACCGGTGCTTTGCCTGCTCAAGGCTCATCCCCAGCACGCTGAATAATCTCGATTGAACTTCGGGATCATGAATACGAATACTACCACCGCCGCATTCATAACCGTTGATCACCAGATCATATGCCTGAGCAATCACCGATGCGGGATCGCTTTCCAGCTTATGCAAATCTTCCACTCTTGGAGAGGTGAAAGGATGATGATTGGCAACCCAGCGTTTTTCTTCAGCATCGTGAATAAACGAGGGGAAATCAACCACCCAGCAAACGTTAAACACTCCCTTAAGATTATCAAGCATGCCAAGTTGTTGCGCAACATGAAGACGAAGCGCGCCCAAGGAACTGCAGACAATATCTTCCTTATCCGCAACCATAAGAATCAAATCGCCATCTTCAACATTAAGCCGGGTACGAAGC
>QWPF01000190.1 GCA_003671255.1 Planctomycetota bacterium
CAACAGGTTCCTATGATGAAATCGTCGCCAACAAAAACAGCCTCACTGGCAAATATCTTTCGGGCAAAATCACCATCGATGGCCCGCCTAACAGGCGTAGCGGAAACTCTCAAGTCATCACCGTCACTGGCGCAAAGCATCACAACCTTAAAAACATTAACGCAGAATTCCCTCTTGGGAAGTTCATTTGCGTTACAGGGGCTAGCGGCTCTGGCAAAAGCTCTTTGGTTAACGATATTCTTAGGCGCGGGCTTTCTTCTCTTCTTAACAAATCGACTACATCAGATCCAGATGCCGAATCACAAGAAGATTCTGAAGAGGTGGTTCATGCATCCAAGATGCCACCGGGCGAGCATGATTCCATCAAAGGCTACCAGCACATTGACAAAGTAATCAACATTGATCAAACCGCAATTGGTAGAACTCCCCGCTCCAACCCTGCAACTTATATCAAAGTGTTTGACGAAATAAGAGGGCTTTTCGCAGAGTTACCAGAAGCAAAGATTCGGGGATACCAGAAAGGTCGCTTTAGTTTCAACAGGCCGGGTGGCAGATGCGAAGCTTGCGAAGGCAATGGCAGCAATCGGCTTGAAATGGATTTCCTCGCAGATGTCTGGGTCCCCTGCCCTGTTTGCGAAGGCCGACGATTCAACAGGGAAACTCTGCAGGTGCGCTTCAAAGAAAAGAACATTCAAGAAGTGCTCGAAATGGATATCCAGCAGGCGGTGGTGCACTTCCAAAATATCCCCAAAATCTACAACATGCTTAAAACCCTGCATGATGTCGGGCTGGATTACATGAAGCTTGGACAACCTGCACCCACCCTTTCAGGCGGTGAGGCGCAGAGAATCAAACTTGCCAAGGAACTTTGCAAAAGATCCACAGGCAAAACGCTTTATCTTCTTGATGAGCCTACCACAGGCCTTCATTTCGAAGACATTCGGAAACTCCTGCAAGTCCTTCACGGTTTTGTAGATGCAGGCAACACCGTTCTAGTCATCGAACATAATCTTGATGTTATCAAGACTGCGGATTGGATTATTGACCTTGGGCCTGAAGGTGGCAAGGGTGGTGGCGAAATCTTATTTGCGGGAACTCCAGACGACTTACAAAAATGCAAAACCTCGCATACCGGGGGTGCTCTGAAGCAACACCTTCATCCTAAATCCAAGGGGCTCAAGGAAGGCAAATCTTTGCCGAAGAAGAAAGGCGCCCAACAACCCTTGAAATTCATCGAGGTCGCAGGCGCTCAACAGCACAACCTTAAAAATGTCAATGTTTCCATTCCAAGAGATAAGATGACGGTTTGCTCAGGCCCCAGCGGATCGGGCAAAAGTTCTCTCGCTTTAGATACCATTTACGCTGAGGGACAACGCAGGTACATCGAATCTCTTTCCGCTTACGCCAGGCAATTCCTTGGACAAATGCAAAAGCCCAGAGTTGAACATGTTACCGGGTTATCTCCTGCAATTGCTATCGAACAAAAAAACAGCAGCAAGAGTCCCCGTTCCACCATCGGGACCATCACTGAAATTCATGACTACCTTCGTATTCTTTTTTGCAGGCTGGGTGAACCCCATTGCCCCAAATGCAACATCCCTGTCAGCACCCAGACTTCCGATGAAATTATTACCAAGATTGAATCGATGCAAGAGGGCTCGAAGATCTACCTGATGGCGCCCATCGAGAGAAAAGGGCAAGATTCTTTCGAAGATATATTTAACGAGATCCGTAGTGCGGGTTACCTGCGGGTGCGAATTGATGGCAAGCTTTACACCCTTGAGAACATTCCGGAAATTGACCATCGCAGGAAACATAATGTTGAAGTGGTAATTGATAGGCTTGTTATAAAATCCGGAATGCGCACCCGAATTTGTGATGCAGTTGAATCAGGCTTGGACTTAGGCAAAGGCATGCTTCATGTCGCCCATGTTGATGATCAATTTGCAGAAGAGACCTGGAAGATAGACAAATACAGCCAGCATTTTTCCTGCACCAAGTGCAACCGGGGCTTTGAGCCACTTAACCCACATCATTTTTCTTTCAACAGCCCTCTGGGTTGGTGCCCGGTTTGCGAAGGGCTTGGAAAACAACAAGGTGCAAACCCTGCCCTGCTTGTTCGTAACCCCTCTTTAACTTTGCGCAATGGGGCTCTTTCCGCATGGCCCGACCTTGAAGCAAATGATGGATTCCTACCTTTTGCGCAGGCCATTGCCTCTGCAGGTGGATTTAATCTTGATACTCCTTTTGATCAGCTTACACCCACCCAGCAACGATTGGTCTTCCATGGTGCAAATGAAGACTGGATTGAAGCCACGGTTCCTTCTTCAACCAAAAACAATTCCAAGGTACTTTTCCAATACAAGGGCCTCTTCCCTGCTCTTGAAGAAGCCTCTAGAGTAAGCGCCTTTTATCGTGCCAAACTCGATAGCCTTGTCAGTGATGTGGCTTGTGGAACTTGCAGGGGTTCCAGGCTTCGCGATGATGCTTCCGCTTGCAAATTACATTTCGGAAAAGGGTTGCCATCACTCACGATTGGTGAGTTGGAATCATCAACATTAAGATTAGGGCTGAGTTATTTCAAAGGGTTGACACTGAGTGCTTCCCAGAAAAAAATTGCAGGTGAATTGGTCCGAGAAATCGTGGGGAGACTACAGTTGTTGGTAGATGTTGGGCTGGATTATGTAACTTTAGATCGATCGGGCCCTACTCTTTCAGGCGGGGAATCGCAAAGAATTCGCCTCGCCAGCCAAGTAGGGAGCGGACTCACTGGGGTTCTTTATGTTCTTGATGAACCCACCATTGGATTACATCCCCGCGATAATCAACGCCTTTTGAAAGCTTTGCAAAAACTTCGCGATCTGGGCAACACCCTGATCATGGTTGAACATGATCGAGAAGTAATTAGTTCTGCAGATTATCTTCTCGACTTCGGCCCTGGTGCGGGCAGCATGGGTGGCGCAATTACCGCAAGTGGAACTCCGGCGCAGGTTCTTAAGTCACCTGCTTCTCTTACTGGCCAATATCTATCAGGGAAAAAAGCCATTCCTGTTCCAACCAAGAGAAGGTTATCTTCTAACAAGGTTGGTATATATCAACCTTCTGGAACACTTTGCATTCGTGGAGCTAGGCAAAACAATCTTAAAAATATCGATGTATGGATACCGCTTGGTGCGTTGATTTCTGTTACAGGGGTCAGCGGTTCCGGAAAAAGTTCGCTCATCAATGAAGTTCTTTATCAAACTCTTGCGCGCAGATTGCACCGGGCTAAAACGCCTGCAACTGCCCATGATGATATTTTGGGGCTGGAAAATGTTGATAAAGTGATCAATGTTGATCAAGATCCACTGGGGAATTCCCCACAATCAAACCCAGCAACCTACACCGGGGTTTTCGATCATCTGCGCGAGTTATTCAGCAAGCTTCCAGAATCTAAAATCAGGGGCTATCAACCTCGAAGATTCAGCTTCAATAAACCGGGCGGCAGATGCGATGCTTGCGAGGGCAATGGGCAAAAATGCATCGAAATGCACTTCCTACCTGATGTTTGGCTTGAGTGCGACATCTGCAAAGGCAAGCGCTACAACCCAGAAACTCTCGCTGTTTTGTATAAGGGAAAATCAATCGCAGATGTGCTGGAAATGCGCATCAGCGATGCTCTTGCCTTGTTCGAAAACCAACCCAAAATCAAACAGATACTTAAAACTTTGGATGATGTTGGTCTGGGCTACATGGCACTTGGGCAATCCGCGCCCACCCTTTCAGGCGGAGAAGCCCAGCGCGTTAAACTCGCTGCAGAACTTGCGCGCCCCAATACTGGTAAAACCATTTACATTCTCGATGAACCCACTACCGGACTTCATTTTGATGATGTTCGAAAACTCTTGGAAGTCCTCCATCGTTTGGTTGATTTGGGCAACACCGTGGTTGTGGTTGAACATAATCTTGATGTGATAAAAAGCTCTGATTGGATCATTGATCTTGGCCCAGAGGCGGGCCCGGAAGGTGGTTTGGTCGTCGCTCAAGGAACACCCGAAGCCATTGTTACCGCTACTTGGGAAAAGCTTAATCTCTCTGATATGCCTATAAAACCCAATGGATTGTCCCACACTGCAATTGCTTTAATGCCAGTTTTGAAAGCTGGTCCTAAAATTGAACGCATCCCACACGACCCATTAAAAGAACTTTCCGCCAAGGAAAAAACCATCAACATCAAAGACCTCGGCGAAGATGTCAAAATGCCTTGGGAAGCCGATGGCAAAAATTGGCACACTATCAATCGTATTACACTCGATGGTAAACCTTGCAGATGGGATGGCAAGGCGTTGGAGTTTCTAGATAAACTGCTGCAAACAAAAAAAGCTCTTGCGCCAGCAGATTGGACTGAACGAAGTGTTGTTGAATTTACTGCACAAGGAAAACCCGCGACTTGGTTATGCCATGCGCTAACCGGGCATGAATGGCTTTTACGCTTGGTTTTCAGGGTTCCCAAAAACTCTTTCAGTGAAGATGAACTTAATTCAAGTCTGGGGATTCCTACTTTAAACAACACCCAGGGCCTCGAGATATACAGTAATGAATCAAGAGTTCGAGTTGGGAATTTGAAGAAATCACCTTGGCAGCAAATTACTATTCTGGTGCATCGCCTTTCTGAAATCCAAACTGATGCATTTAAAAGCTTCATTGATTCTGCATCTACCGCATATCTCGATCATATCAAGCGATTGGCCCTGAAACCTGAAGACCTAATGCCTTGGAAACTTCATGGGGACAAATGGCATCTGGGCGAAAAAGGCTTCCCCATCGGCAAAAAGCTATACTGGGATCGTACTATTTTGAAAGACATCCTGGATTGCGCAGGCACATCAGGCAAAAACATCGAGGTGCAATGGGATAGCAGAGATTGCGTTACATTCCGAGTAAAAGGTGTTACTCATAGTTGGATGATGGTTAAAACCAAAGGAAATGAATTTTTAGAAGTAAGACTTTCCGGACCTAGCGGTAAAGTTAATCTAGATATGGCAAAAGGAATTGGCTTTGAGCAAGAATTAATCGAGCATCGCAATGAAATGGATGTC
>QWPF01000191.1 GCA_003671255.1 Planctomycetota bacterium
TTTAGAGTTTAATATTTCCCGATATTGCGAATCCGTGCTATTATTACTTTATAAGCATACCTTGAGGGTTATCATGAATAATACACCGATGAATAATTTTTGCGATGGCGTCAACAGGCGGAATTTCTTGCGCATAGGGGCATTGGCCCCCTTTGGCGTTACCCTACCCGGAATTTTTCAAGCCGAAGCTGCTTCGAATATTAAGGGTAATCAGCGCTCTGTCATTATGATTTATCTTTCAGGCGGGATGGCTCATCAGGATAGTTTTGATCTTAAACCCAACGCGCCCACAGAAGTGCGGGGCGAATTCAAACCCATCCCAACGAATGTTTCAGGTATCGAAGTGTCCGAGCATCTGCCCAGACTTGCAGCATGTGCTGATAAATACATCGTATTAAGATCTCTTGTTGGGCAAATTGATGAGCACTCAAGTTTTCAGAGTACCACGGGGTACCCCATGTCGGTTACCAAACGAGATAATAAGCCCCACTTTGGTTCAGTGATTTCCAAGGTTCAAGGTCAGGTCAATCCCTCGGTGCCTGCGTTTGTCGATCTTTTTCCAACCATGCAGCACAAGCCTTACAACAGCCCAAGTTCCGGGTTTCTCGGCAGAGCATCCTCCGGTGTCAGGTTGGATGGCGAAGGTATTGATAACATGAAGCTTCAAGGGTTGACTTCAAGTCGCTTTGAAGACCGTAAAATCCTTCTGGATCAGGTTGACGCTTTCCGTAGAAATGCAGATCGTTTGGAAGTTTCTGGCATGAACCAGAATTATCAGCGTGCTTTTGAAGTTCTTACTTCCAGCAAGTTGGTTGAAGCCATTGATGTTACTAAAGAACCTGCGAAGGTTCGTGAACGCTACGGTAAAGGCTCAAGCAAGCATTTGGGCGATGGCGGTCCGCTTTGGAACGATCAGCTTCTTATGGCCCGTAGGCTTGTTGAAGCGGGGTCCCGCTGCGTGACGGTTGCCTATGGATTTTGGGATACGCATGGTAATAACTTCAAACATATGAAGCAGCATTTGCCCACTTTTGATCAAGGGGTATCAGCTCTCATTGAGGATATCTACGCACGAGGGATGGATAAAACCACTACCGTGTGTGTGTGGGGTGAATTTGGAAGAACTCCAAAAATCAATAAAGATGCGGGTAGAGATCATTGGTCTAGAGTGAATTTCGCATTGCTTGCAGGTGGCGGAATGAAAACCGGACAGGTTATCGGATCAACCGATAGCAGTGCTGGTTCAGCCAAAGATAATCCTATTCATTATCTTGATGTTCTTGCAACCATCTACAGTAACATGGGGATTGACCCACATGCGATGGTGGTAGATATCAGTGGCAGGCCAAACCCGATATTGCCCAGCACGGTATCGCCGATTAGCAGGGTTTATAGCTAAGATGAGTAGCAATGAAAAAAGCCCGTCGTAACTGACGGGCTTTTTGTTTTTAGCAGCTTGGTTTTACTTGTCTTTCTTGACATCAACCCAATGATTGGTCTTGGCTGATTCTAAAACTGCATCGCAAATGCGCTGTGTTTCAAGAGCATCTCTGAAAGTTGGGCCGACAGGTTTGCCGGTTCCCAATGAAGTAACAAAATCTGCAACTTCATGCACAAAGCTATGTTCGTAACCAATTTGCAAACCAGGTACCCACCAGTTACCCATGTAAGGATGATCGCCATCGGTTACATGGATGGATTTCCATCCTCGTAGTGGGCCTTCATCTTTGTAATCAAAATACTGCAATCGGTGCAGGTCGTGAAGATCCCAGAAAATCGAAGCGTTTTCGCCATTGATTTCGAAGGTGTAAAGAGCCTTGTGCCCACGAGCATATCGGGTGGATTCAAAGCTTGCGAGGGATCCATTTTCGAAATGGCCCATGAAAGTGCAGGCATCATCAATGGTCACTTTCTCCATTTTACCTGTCACGGTGTGCTGCCTTTGTTTGACAAAAGTTTCGGTCATTGCGCTAACATCATGAATCGAGCCATTAAGCCAGATTGCAGTATCGATGCAATGAGCAAGAAGATCGCCTGTAACCCCGCTGCCCGCTGCTTCGGAATCGAGTCGCCATAAGCCTGCCCCTCCTTGCGGGAGTTCAGGGTTAATGGTCCAATCTTGAAGGAACTTTGCACGATAATGAAAGACTTTCCCGAGTCGGCCTTCATCGATTAACTTCTTGGCGAAAGTAACAGCAGGAACCCTGCGGTAGTTGTACCAAACGATGTTTGGGACGCCTGCCTTTTCAACAGCCTCGACCATTTTCAGGCCTTCTTCGCCATTCATTGCCAAAGGCTTTTCGCAAAGGATGATTTTTTTGTGTGCTGCAGCGTAAAGAGCAATTTCAGCGTGAATGTTGTTGGGCGTGCAAATGTCAATCGCATCGATATCTTTGCGTTCGATAAGTTTGCGCCAATCCGTTTCAATGCTTTCGTATCCCCAAGTGTTGGCAAAGGCCTGTGCCTTTTCAGCATTGCGCGCGCAAACAGCTTTTAATACTGGTTTATAGGGCAGATCAAAAAACAAAGGTGCTTTAACATACCCATTCGAATGGGCTTTACCCATGAATCCATAACCTATCATGCCGATGTTAAGAGGTTTTTTCGACGAAGCCATGATCATCTCCAAACTGTTTAAGTTTAAATGTTACTGTGTGAAATTGTTTATGAATTAGAACCCAGAGAATTTCGAACATTAATCATGGCTGCAAGAATCTTGTTCCATGTGTCCTGAGTTTCAAGAACCTTGTTGGGGAACATGCAACCATCCCAGCAGATGTGTTGAATGCCGCGCCCTGCGTAATCTTTTAGCCAGTAACCAGAGGCTTTGGTGATATCGAGCTTGCCCTTGGGATCATCCGCTAAGCAATGCCTGCCGGTCTTATCATGCGAACCGGTACCATGAACTGTGCCATCGTTTTGGGCAACATGGAAATCAATAGTCCAGGGGCGCAGAGCATCGGTCATTTTGGTGTAAGCAGCTTCAAATTCCGCAGGGGAATAGCCTTCCTTTAAAAGTGCATCTTCAGGGGCATTATAGCCCATGAGGTAAAGATAAGTGTGGGCCAGATCTGCTTGAAACCCAACAGTTCCTGGCATGCCAGTTTGTTCCAACAGGTTAACCATGTGTTTCCAAGAATGCATGCCACCCCAACAGATTTCGCCTTCAGCAGCAAGGCGTTCGCCATGGGCTGCAGCTACGATACCTGCTTCGCGGAAAGTCTCAGCAGTTTTTTTAGTGTTACCGGTTGGGTCTTTAGCCCAATCGGAAGGCCCGCCAGCAGCATCAATACGAATGACACCGTATTTTCGAACCCCATGATCATTAAGAATGCGAGTAATTCTGCAAGCTTTTTTTACAGCAAGAACAAATTTGGCCCGTTGATCAGGAGAGCCAAAAGAGGAGTCGCCAACAGTGCCAGGCCAAATCGGAGCCACTACGGAACCAACATTCAATCCTTTGCTGGCAATTTTGTCCGCCATCTTTTTAATATCGTCGGTGCTGGCATCAGGGTCGGTGTGAGAATGAAAAAGGAAGAGATCAACTCCATCAAACTTCTGCCCATTTACCTGCGCTTTTACGGTAAAATCGAGCATGTTATCAAGGCTGATCGGAGGGTGATCTGTGCCGGGTTCTTTGCCAACCAAACCGGGCCACATGGCGTTGTGTAATTTTAAGGTGCTGTTACTCATGGGAGATCCTCATAAAGCCAAACATTTCACATTAGTACCAAGCAATGTCATACCGCTTTGAAGGCTTGAGGGCAAGCAAAACTAGGGTGATTATTTTTTTGTTTTGAAATGTTCGAAGACTGAGAGTCCGATTTTCCCGATTAAAATCTCAGCACTATTTTCAGATGTCCATCGTTTGTCCATGTTTTCAGTAGTGAGTACGCAAAGGACCACTGGGCCGCCATCAAAATACAAGATACCAGCATCAGTTCGCGCGTCTGAAACCGCACCTATCTTGTGGGCAAGTGACTTTAGCTTTCCAGTTAACTCTCTGGGGATCATATCTTTGTTTTCGCATTTTTTAAGATGTTCGATCATGGCTTTGCAGGATGTCTCGGTTGCAGCTTTGTTAATATAAATCAGCTCGAGAAGGTCGATGGTTTCTTTGGCAGTGGTCGAACCTAACCCATATTTCTTAGTTTGCTCGGGATCAATAGAAGTCGTTGAGCCTTTAAAAACCTTGGCGTTGATGCGTGTGTTAGGAAGCCCCATCTGGGCCAAGGTTGTGTTAACTGTGCGAATGCCAATGTGATCCAACACAAGATTAGTGGCAGTATTATCAGAGTATGCAATCATTAATCTAATAGCGTCTTTAAGGGGGAAAGAGGTTCCTTCGGTGAAATTGCTGGTTAGAATCCCGCTGCCCGGTACTTTGTCCTCTTTTTGCAACAGTACCATGTCGTTCAACCCAATTTTGGATTGATCAGAAAGTCTATAGGCTGTTGCCATCACTCCAAGCTTGATAAGGCTTGCAGTGGGCATAACGAGATCGCCTTGGTGATAATAAGTCTCGCCAGTAGTAAGGTTTTTTAAACCGATGGCGACTTTGCCTTGATGGGCTTTGATCAAAAGTGAAAGTTTATCAGAGAGGGAAGGGGGTTGGGCAAAGGAGAAAGTAGCAGTTAAAAAAAGAAAGATCCAAGCGATGGGATATGCCCAAAGCTTGGATCTGAATGCGAAAGAAGGTGTAAGAGTAGCCATGTAAATGGGTTCTTGATTACCGTTTTTTCTTTTTGTAGTCGCCAATAGCGGGCGCATCAATGTTGGTGTGAGGACCAAAATAACGCAAGGAAACCAAAGGCTCGAGGCCGGTGTTTTCGAAAGTCACACCTTGAACAGCAGCCTCGTGGCTTACGAAAACCTCATCGTCGGTGAGTTCGCCAAACCTTATCATTGCAGGGGTTTGGAGAGCATGCTTGCCGATTTTACCTGTACCTTGAACTGTAATAAGGCCGTATGCGCCGCGATCCTTGATCGTAACTTTTACGCCTGGGTTGATGGTTAGTTCCTTGGCAGAGAAAAGCTCTTCGCCATCGAATTTACC
>QWPF01000002.1:0-33917 GCA_003671255.1 Planctomycetota bacterium
GTCACTATCATTTGAGGCCATTGCTGAAAATTTATCTGCAGATGTGATACTTGATCAGATATTAGAAAAAGTTTCGATTTCTTGATTAGATGTGAAAGCGTCTGTGTTTTCATTGGTTTTTCCAAAGATTAAATATAGATATCTTTTTATTTAATTTGTAATATACACAGATGATCTTGATATTTTTCATTAATACATACGGAGTAATATATGTTTACTAGGCGCTCGTTTAATAAATCGGTTTTCGTTGGTGCAATTGGATCTTCTGTGATTGCAAACGCATCCCAGGCACAGAAATCTGCTGCAAATGATAAGCTTCAGCTTGGTTTTATTGGTGTTGGTACTATGGGGCGTGGCCACTTAGGCAGTTTTCTTGGGATGAATGATGTTCAAGTTGTCGCAGTAAGTGATGTGGTTGACGATCGATTAGAAAATGCAAAAAAGATGGTTGATAAAAAATACTCGACTCCTGAGGGCAAGCAGGAATACAAAGGCTTGAAGTTGTACAAGGATTTTCGAGACCTTATTAATGATAAAAATGTTGATGCTGTTGTTATTAGTACCCCTGACCATTGGCATGCTCTTATTTGCGTGATGGCTTCCAAAGCTAATAAACACATTTATTGCGAAAAACCTTTGACTCATTCCATATCCGAGGGAAGGATTATTGTTGATGAAGTAAAAAGATCAGGAGTTGTTTTTCAGACTGGAAGTCAGCAACGATGTGAGTTCGGTGGCAAATTTCGCCTTGCGACTCAGATAATTAGAGAGGGAAGAATTGGTAAAGTAAAGACTGTTCGAATTGGTGTTGGTGCTCCAGCAGTGGCGTGTAATCTTGAAACTGAACCTATTCCAAATGGTACTAATTGGGATCTTTGGCAAGGGCCAGCTTCTAAGCGGGAATATAATAAGGTGCTTTGTCCTGAAGGGGTTCATGGTCATTTTCCTGCATGGAGAATGTATTGGGAATATGCTGGTGGTGGTTTGGCTGATATGGGTGCGCATCATTTTGATATAGCCCAGTGGGCTTTGAATATGGATCACACCGGGCCGGTTAAAATTACTCCGCCTGCCAATGGTGAGAAATCTGGACTCAAATACACTTATGCCAATGGAATTGAAATGTTTCATGGTGGGCCAAGTGGTTGTACCTTTGAAGGAACAGATGCAACGCTTTATGTAGATCGCGGTACTATTAATTGCACTAAAGAAGCAATTCTAAAAGACCCGATTACCAAAATCGATGCTTCGATAATGATTGCTGATAATCATCGCAAGAATTGGCTTGATGCAATTCGAACTAAAAAGCCTACTATTTGCCCTGCTGAAGTTGGACATCGTAGTGCAGCAATTTGCCATTTGGGTAACATTGGTTATCGAATTGGCAAACCTCTTGATTGGGATCCAGTCAAAGAAAAATTCACCAACAGCGATGATGCAAACAAGCTGTTATTTAGGGAATATCGAGGGCCTTGGAAGATTTAATGTATTAGCCCGTATGTTTAGCAATGCAATTAATATAGAGCTCTTAGGAATGTACTTTCTATGAGCTCTTTTGTTTAACTGATTTTCGTGATGATAAGTTTGTTCTCTGCTAAAAATTGCAAGCATTCTTCTTTATTGAAGACTCCTTCGGTTGTACCTTGAGTACGAACGCAACTTGCCCCCAAGGCGCTACCAATTTCCAAACACTCAATTTCGCTTTTGTTTTCAAGAATTCCTGAAATGTATCCTGCGGTAAATGCATCGCCACTTCCCGAACCATCGTGATAATTAATTTTAAAAATGTCCGCTTTATAGCAACCTTGATCAGTCAGCAAAATTGTACCTTGATTACCTAAGGTGATAATGCTGGTCTTGACTCCCAGAGATTTAAAATACTTAGCCTGCTCGATGGGTTTTTCAATTCCAGAAATCATTTTAGCTTCCGCATCATTAGGGAGGAAAACATCGACAAAAGGTAGGATCGGTTTAAGCTTTGCAATATGGTCGCCTGCGCCTGGCGTGACAACATCCAGAACTGTTTTAGCCCCGTTCATTTGGGCAGTGCGAAAAATTTCTGCAACATGAACCGGTGAGAGTTTATCCATCAGCAGATAACCTCCCAAGTAGACAACCTTGCATCCTTCAATATCTTTTTTTTGGAAGTCGGAATTTGCGAAGCCTTCGTTTGCCCCAATTAGGTGGATAAAGCGTCTATCTTGGCCAGTCACATTGATCACAAGAGTTTGACTGGTTGGGGCGTTGGCTTGTTTGATGATTTTACTTATATCTGCACCTGTAAGTTTCAATTTTTGCAGAATGAGTTGCCCAAAGTCATCATCTCCGATTTTCCCCAAGATTTTTGAATGCACACCCATTTTTGCAAGATCTACACCTACATTTGCAGCACATCCTCCCAAGGTTAATGCCATCCCTCCAGTAGCTATTAGCTCTCCCTCTGCTGGAAAATGTTCAATAGGTGAACACCCGTGATCTAGAACAATGATGCCTGCGCAAAGAACTGAATGTGATTCTTTCATAAATAAGCTTCTTTTTGTTGAATAGTTTTCAATTAGATAATCATCATGATATTTGTTGATTCTTGCAACGAGGTAATCGGGAAATTATTTTCTTTTTCATTGGTTTGCTGTCAGGCTTTCAATGCGGTTAAATGTTGGTATGATGAAAGGGCTATTGCTTAAGAGCTTCATTGAATATTTTTGGCGATTATACTAGTGTTAATAAGCTGTTGAATTTTACGAGAATGGATATGAGATGATTTCTGATAATGGTGAGAAAAGTAACTCGACTCGAGGTATTCCCAGTTTACTTCTTAATAAAATAAGTGGTCTACTTAAAGAATTTAACCTGCTTATTTACGGAACAAAAGCTACTGAATTACTTACAGTCCAACCTCGCGACCTTGTACCAATAAAATATATGCTTATCTCATCGGGGGTGGGCCAAACTTTGGTGCAAGGTTATAGAAATCATTTAAACCAAGAGCGTGGAGATGAAGAAACAGGCTGGCTCTTAATGGGTTACCGCGAAAAAAAGCATGCTGTTGTTGTTGCTGCCGTCCCTTCCGGAGAATTTAGGGAAGCGAGTTCAACCCATGTTAAATTTAATTCCCAAGCTCAAGTAGTTGCTGGCAGGCTATTGCGGCAATTGCACGACAAGCTGGAAGTGCTGGGCCTTTTTCATACCCATCCCGGAAGATTGCGTCATCCCTCCAGTGGCGACTATCAAGGGGACATTCAATGGGTTAAAAAATTACCCGGAAAGCAAGGGGTATTTGGTATTGGTACAGTTGATCACGAATCACCGATTCGCGGTGAATTTGCTACTAAGATTGCAATTAATACCTTTTCCATGACTGGAATGAGGTTTGATTGGTTTTCGCTTGCCAGCGGTGATTCTAATTATGTTAAAGTGCCCATTCGCTGGACTTTGGGGGAAGATCTTGCCAGACCTCTTCATGTCGTTTGGGATGCAATGGAAACTCATGCAGGCGAAATTGAAAAAGTTCTTGCTCAGCAAACTAAAGCTACTTGTGGCATTACACAAGGTGCTGCAGGCCATCAACTTACCTTGAGTATCCCCTTGGCTGGATCTGCAGGTAAAATTATAGTCTTTATTTTTAAAGATAAGGTGCAATATTTCTTCGAGAAGAACGAACAACTATTTGCAGTCGATATCCAGGAAGATAAAGTTGATCGTGGGGTTTACTTAGTTCTTGCTGAATTGTCCAAATAGTTTTTTTAATGAAAGGGTTTGTCATGGATTTTAGACCTTTGAATGATGATGAAAGAAAAAACCTTTACGAGGCACTTCGTAATAATGCTGAATCGGGAAAACCCATTCATGTAAACCCAAAAGATACATCGTTTGTTGCAGGTTCCGTTGAATCTGCTGAACAAGATGTAATCAATGCCATTCGTTCCGTCCCTTGCCATTACAAACTTTAAAAGTTGTAGATGAACGATTACATACCGATTCTATTACGAAACGAATCTGCTAAGCGCAGGCTTGTTTCTGTTGAGTTTCCTGTCATCGAGCAGTATAACCGCGATAGGGTGCCTGAATATCGCATTACTATTGAGCCTACTGCGGAAGGATTGGCACTGATCTACAAGCTTAAACCTGCTCATAATGTGTTTGAGGTAAAAACCAACCTCATGGCAGGGTATCCTTATATTCCCCCTGAAACCAGGGTGATAACCGCTTTGGATTATCCCTGCCCACATTTGTTGCCGGGCCAGCAGCTTTGCTTATGGAAACAAGGCAGTAGTAGAAGAACGAGTCGGTGGGATCCTGCTTCCTTCACTGTTATTTTTGCAGTGATGGCGGCTTGGCGTTGGTTGGCGTGTTACGAGATTTGGAAACAATCAGGCGAGTGGCCCTTGCCGGAGGCGCGTTAAATGGCTCATCTGGTTCAGGTCGGTTTGGGAAGCGGCGGTATGTCGGTTATCGACATGCTAGTGAGAGATATGCGCATTTCAAAGGTAACGCTTATCGAACCAGATATTCTTAAACCTCACAATCTACCCAGGCATCTTTTGGGGTCACATAATGTTGGAAAACCTAAGTTGCTTTCCGCAGTCAAATGGTTGAAAGATCGTAATGAAAACCTAGAGATTATTGCGATCGAAGCCTTTCTTCAGGATCCG
Organism: Planctomycetota bacterium; assembly: GCA_003671255.1. Classification (GTDB taxonomy): domain Bacteria; phylum Planctomycetota; class Planctomycetia; order Gemmatales; family Gemmataceae; genus UBA969. Next base: position 4,653 of record QWPF01000002.1, read on the forward strand.
GAAAAGCAAGACCTGATAAATAATGCTATTAAGGGAGCTGATTTTGGTGTTTGCGCTGTTGATAACGAGGAGGCCAAGTATCATTGGTGTTCCTTAATGAGGCAGCATGGCATCCCTTGGACTTTGGGTGAAGTTTTAAGTGGTGGCATAGGTGGATTTGTTCACACCTTTGTACCGGGGGGGCCTTGTTATGCTTGTGCCTGTACTTATTTAAAACGAGAAGGCCCTAAGGATTCTAAAGATTCAAAGCCTGACTACAGTAATCCTTCTGGAGAAGTGGAAGAGGCAAGAATCCCTGCATCGTTTGCATCCATTCAAACTATTGCCTCGCTTCATGCTCTAGCAACCATGGATTTATTAGATGCAAAAATAAGTCCTTCTTCCTTTTTGCTCCCCTTGCAAAAAGTTGAAGGGATTTTTTCAGAAAGCCTTAGAAAAATCGTTGTCAATGTTTCTAAAAATGAAAGCTGCCTGTTTTGCTCTAAAGCACCTGATGCGTTTCTCGATGTCGATGATTTGCTACAAAAAAAATTAAAAGAGCTTTCAGGCGGACTGGGATTATGACCGAAAATAAAGCATTACAATTCGGGTACGAATCTAAGGGATTAAAGGTCATAAGCCCTGTGATTCCTTGGTTTGCAGAAACGATCTTTCTTGAAGTTGCAATTCGTTTTCCCGATAAGTTTATTTGTTCAGCTTCTGATTTTAGTTTGCATATAGGGCGTACTTTTTCAATTCCTGGAACCGAGTTGCATATCAATGATGCTGAAGGGCATAAAGTTGGCAAAGTTACTTTTCAATTAGATAACTTGCTGAAGGATAGTAAGGCGAAGATCTATTTCAAAAAGAAGTTGATCTCTGAAATCGAGATCCCTTTTTTATCAAAAGAAGCTTTTATTGCAAGCGTTGAAGTTCACTCCCCTGCCCTGTTTTGTAATTTTGATGGCCAGGTTGTTTCATGCCAGTCATTTTTGATGAGTAATTGCAAAGGGGCTTCTGTATCAGCTTCTCTATCATCGAAGTATGGATTGGTATTTCTGGCGAATTTAGATGCTTCAATCTCGATAGATGCTGGCACAGAAATTCCTACGACATTAGTCGCCAAAATTCCGAATGTAGATATTGGCCAACCATGTGTTCCGATTGTTTTTCCACTTGGATCATTGCCTAAAAAAACAGGAAACATGAAAGTTTCATTTATGTTGGAAGGTATCAAGATTGGTTCGATGATTTGTCAGGGAATTACTTCGAATTCTTTTTCGAAAATGATGCTGGTGAGTAAACAATCATTTGTTGTTTGGAAAAAGAATGGAGATCTTGAGTTTGTTGATGAGTTACCTCAATTAGAATCCGAGGTTCGATTTGGCCCTTGTTTTTGGATTGGAACTAAAGTCGATGGATTGGCTGGATTTGCAGATATTAAAATACAGGGTTATTTGCATGGTTCCCATCAGCCTCTTTGTTTTTGGGAAGGTAAGGTTCTTGCAACTTCTACGCCTGCACTCATCGCTCCAGTTAATCTTGGGCCTGAATCGTTTAAGGAAATTAGCTATTTTGAAATACTTTCAGGTAAAAATTCGATTGCCATGATTAAACTTGGTTCGAAACCTACGGTTCAATTCACTTCGGAAGGCACCATTGCCAGTGCTGATGTTTTTGCCAGCACTGCTAATGTCAGTGTTCAAGATGTATTTAAAAAACTGCGACAGTTTTCCAGTTCTAATTAAGTCCGTTTGAAAAGTTCAATATTCTGCATGGCCATCATGATGAAGAGGAAAATCATGAAATAGTTCTCGGTTTTGGCAAAGTATACAATCGCTAAAACACAAACAATTACTGAAATGCCAAAGATGATTTTATCTGCAGATCTTAAAAATAATCCAAGGAAATCCCGTAATGCTTGCCCACCGTCTAACGGGAATACTGGTAATAGATTTAATATTGGCCAGTACAAATTGATGAAAAGTAAAAATCCGACAAATAGATTTACTTTTAACCATGGTCCATCTTTTTCGTGAGGGATTACCCTTGCTTCAGATAGAAACAAGATGAAAGCGTAGAGAAGAAGTTGAATTCCTGGCCCCGCAAGCGTTACGGCTATCCGTTTCCATCGATTTGACAAATTGTTGCTACCAATAGCAACTCCGCCAAATCCATGCAGTATAATATATCCTTGTGTTCCGAAGTATTTCCCCATAAACACATGACCTAGTTCATGGACTAGTATGGAAAAGAATACAGCCATTATCCAAGTAAGCAGCACGGTGAAGTCATTGGTCATTGTGTAGTAGGGCCAACCCAGAATGGCAGTGACTATCCAAAACATTGGGTGTACCCTGATAGGAGTACCCAAAAGGTTTAATCGTAAATCCCAAGCGGTTTCTTGCTGATAATCCATGAACATGACTTGATATTACCATCATTTTAAGCATTAATAAAAGAACAATGTTGAATGTATAATCTTTTGCGTGGCTAAAGGATAGACTTTGGCCCTTTTAAATTGCGAGAATTAGCTATGAATAAAAAATCTGTAGAAGGTATGGCGGTTTATCCAGGAACCTTTGATCCGATTCATTTTGGTCATTTGGATATTATTGAACGAGGTTCGAAGGTGTTTCCCAGACTTTTAGTGGGGGTTGGTATAAATCCTGATAAAAGTACATTGTTTTCGCTTGAAGAACGGGTTGCACTTGTCAAAAAAACCACTTCGCATCTTCCTAATGTAGAGGTTTTACCTTTTGAAAATTTAGTTGTTCATTTTGTTAAAGAATCAAATTCCAAGCTGATTTTACGGGGTATGCGAACAACCAGTGATATGGATTACGAATTTACCATGTCACTTGCTAATATGGCTTTGGATCCAGATATCGAAACTGTTTTTTTGCTTGCCAAAGATATCTACTCGCATCTGAGCAGTTCATTATTAAAACAGATAGCGGTTCTAGGTGGTGATCTTTCCAAATTTATCCCACCGGATGTAGCAAAAGCAATGTTAGAAAAAATAAGGCGTAAATAGCGTGTTTCATAAAGTTGGACGTGTTTTTATATGAGTCAAGATAAAGCAGGTTACCCTGGTTATTTGATTGAATCTTTGTTGGCACAAGGGCCGGTTACGGTTGTTTATAGTGCCATTGATTTAGTTTCTGGTCTTCCTTGTGTTATTAAAACGATCCGCCTTGATCATCCTTACGAAAAGCAAGCTTTGGGTTTCTTGAAAAACGAAATTAAAGTTCTTGAAACAATCAAGCACGCAGCTTGCCCTGTGCTTTTGAAAACCAATGTTGAAAACAGTCCTTTTTTCTTCGTCATGGAAAAGATTGAAGGCAGTACCTTGCGCCATGAATTAGGCAGGAAATTTTCTTTTGTTCCGTCCGTTGTGATTGAAATTAGCAGGCAAATTCTTTCATTGTTGTCGATTTTACATGGTGGTGGTTTCACGCATGGTGATATCAAACCAGAAAACATTCTTATTGAACAATCTGGGAAAATTAAAATCGTAGATTTCGCATTTTCATCTAATGTTCGATTAAATGATAAGCTTGAAACCAATCTTATGCTTGGCACGCCTAATTATATTGCCCCTGAATTATGTTCTGATGTTCCTGCAATTGCGTTAGAGAATGATATTTATAGCTTGGGAGTTTTAATTTTTGAAATGCTTACGGGAGCGTTGCCCTACCCCGAGGGAAATATTTCTCAGACTTTGCTCAGGCATCAAAGTGATCCGCCATCAAAATTAAGGCAATTTCTTGGGCATTTAAATCCCAAGCTTGTTAATGCCGTTGTCGAAATGCTTTCCTTTAATTTGGCTGACAGACCAAAAGCTAAAAATCTACTTGATACTTTTGTTAAATTTGAAATTGAGAATATGGTTTCAGGTTGAATTTTACTTTTAATTTATTCGTCTTGGTCAAGATCTTTTTCAGTGTAAAGAACAAACCCTTTTTTCTCTAATGTTGAAGTTGCTGTTTCGTGATCTTCCACATACAAGGCTAGTGCTGAACTCCCACTTGGGCCAATTAGCAGCGGGTAAGCGTAGTGAATGTTTACTTCGGCTTCTAACAGGGCTTTGCAAATCAATAGCAAGGGTTGTGGATCGGTTGGTAGTTTTACTATGAGAAGATCGCTTTCGGTGAATGGTAGATTGGCTTGTGCGAAAATCTCGGTTGCTCTTTCTGGATTGCTTAACACCAATCTGATTATTGCGCAATCAGCTGAATCAACGATGGATATTGATACGATCCTGATGTCTGTCATTTCAAACCAACGCACCACACGCATTAGCCCGCCAACTCGGTTTGCAACAAATACATTGAACTGCCTTACACTTGGCCAGTCCCGCCCTCTTGCAGTGCGAAAACCAGTTGAGCTACCAGATCCATCGTTTTTTTCACTTGCCATGGCGATCCTTCCTTGTTGCAACAACCCATACGATCCTTAAATTAAACATTTTCGGCACAATCTTGGAAGCTAAATTTGTTAATAGTAGGAATTTTGGGAGACCCGGAGTTGATCGAAAGTGTTTCGCTGTGATATCTTATATCAGGTATAATTATTTTCTCTTGGGTCATATTCATGAGTTCATTCACGGTTCAAGTTGCAGATAGGGTTAAAAGATTACCTCCTTATTTGTTTGGGAAAATCAATGAACTAAAATACAGAATGCGTAAGCAGGGTGCGGATATCATCGACCTTGGTATGGGTAATCCCCGCGATGTTCCTGACCCTATGGTCATTGATAAATTATGTGAAGCTGCACGGGACGAAAAAAATCATGGGTATTCGGTAAGCAATGGTCTTAAAAATCTCCGTAATGAAATTTCGAAAAGATACGAACGCAAGCATGGCGTTTCCCTCGATCCTGATCGTGAAGTACTTGCTGGCCTTGGTTCCAAAGAAGTATTTAGCCATATGTGTCTTGCTTTGCTCGGCCCTGGTGATACAGCGATTGTACCCGCACCTTCTTTTCCCATTCATGTTTATGCTGTGGCTCTTGCCTCTGGCAATGTGATTAGTTTGGATTGCACCCAACCAGACAAGTTCTTATCTAATATTTCAGGTGTTGCAGAGCATTTATACCCCAAACCTAAAGTCTTAATTTTAAACTATCCTCACAACCCTACTACCACGGTTGTTGAAAAAGAATTTTTTGTTGATGTTGTTAAATTGGCAAAGAAATTTGGGTTCATGGTTATTCATGACTTTGCTTATGGGGATGTTTGTTTTGATGGTTATCATGCCCCTAGTTTTTTAAGCGTACCCGGTGCTAAAGATGTTGGTGTTGAAACCATCACCATGAGTAAAGGTTACAACATGGCTGGTTGGCGTTTAGGTTTTTGCGTTGGTAATGCTGAAATGGTTAAAGCACTTGCAACAATTAAAGGTTATTACGATTACGGTATTTTCCAACCAATTCAAATCGCTGGTATTGTTGCACTAAGGCACGGCGAAGATTTGGTAGCGAAACAAGCTTTGGAATATCAAAAACGGCGCGATGTACTTGTTGAAGGCTTGCGAAGGATTGGTTGGCAGGTTAATGTTCCTAAAGCCAGCATGTTTGTTTGGGCACAGTACCCTTTAGCTTGGCGCGAAAAAATGAATTCAATCGATTTTACCATGAAACTTCTTGAAGAAGGCGAAGTTGCGGTTAGCCCTGGTGGCGGGTTTGGCGAAGCAGGGGAAGGTTATCTCCGCTTGGCTTTGGTGGAAAACGAGCAACGCCTTAGACAGGCAGTGAGGCAAATAGCACGCTGCTTAAAAACTGAGATAGCCCCTCCTATCTAAATCGCTGGTTTGGCCCCATTCAGTTATAATCAATTTGTCAGTTTATAAAATAGTTTTTGGGCATTGTGGTACGATTTATTATTTAATCAATGAAGGGAAGTTTTTCTTTTACTTCAGGGAAGTATTGAAATACGCTGTAAAACAATAGTGCAGCTTATAAAAATGGATTTTCTAAAATGCATCCTGATGCTACTAATAATCGTGTCCCAAAAATTCAGCTCATACCTAAATTGGATGGGTATGTTTCTTTCGAACATCAAGGGCGTGAAATCCTTGGATGGAACACTTCCAACTCTTCTCCAAGACCTTTTATTTTTCCTTTGATTGGACCAAGTGGTAAATCAATTACCAGAATGGGCCACCCTGCGGCCTCAGATCATTCGCATCATCGTTCTTTTTGGTGGGGGCACAATAATATTGCAGGAGTTAACTTCTGGGAGGAGTCGAAAGCTCAGGGCACTAAGCCCCAGATTCGACAAGACCAATGGTTGCATTTCCAGGATGGTGATTCTGAGGCAGCATTGGCGGTTCAATTGGGTTGGTATGACTCTCACAATGTAAAATTAATACAGCAAGATCTTATACTTTTGGTTAAACCTCTTTTAAACAACGAACTATGGCTGGAATTTCAAACCCGATTTACCCCCGTTCCTGTTGAACTTAATATCCCAAAAACGAACTTTGGCTTTCTTGGCCTTCGCGTTGCTAAAACTATTAGTGCAAGGTTTGGTGGAGGTGTCTTATCTTCGAGTACCGGTGATAAAACAGAAAAAAATATCTTTGCCAAGCCTGCCAAATGGATGGATTACAGTGGCCCAGCAGATGACAAAAATGATGAAGGCGTTACTTGGTTTGATCATCCTATTAACCCCAGGCACCCTGTTTCGTGGCATGTTCGTGATGATGGTTGGATGTCACCTGCTTTTTGCTTGAGGGATCAATATCTTCTCGAAAGAACCAAACCTTTGGAACTAAGGTACGGATTGCATATCCATGCTGAAAAGTTGATCCCTGAAAATGCAAACAAGCACTTTGATTCTTTCGCTAGTTCGGGAAAATTAAGCTTGGAAAAAATACAGGGAATCTATCCTTTCGTTATCAAAAGAGTTTAAAGGAATTAACCATATGTCTGATTTGACTGATACTCCAAAACATAAAACTTTTCTTGGTCACCCTATTGGTTTATATGTTCTCTTTTTTACCGAGATGTGGGAAAGATTCAGTTACTACGGTATGCGCGCTCTCTTAATGCTCTACATGGTCAATTATTTCAAGTGGACTCAATCTGATGCTTCCTCCGTTTATAAGTGGTACACCACCCTTGTTTATGTCACCCCCATTTTGGGTGGATTCATGGCGGATCGCTATCTTGGTAATACTTGGGCTGTAATTATTGGTGCAGTATTGATGGCGATTGGCCATTTTCTTATGGCTTTTGAAGCTAATAACATCTTTTATGCTGCTCTTATCTTCCTAATCATTGGCAATGGATTTTTTAAGCCTAATATGTCCACCCAAGTTGGAAGATTGTATCCTCCAAACGATCGCCGAAGAGATGGTGCTTACACTATTTTTTATATGGGAATTAATCTTGGGGCATTTCTTTCTCCATTAGCATGTGGTTGGCTACAAGAAAATACGGTGGGTGAATATCATTCAGGATTCGCTCTAGCTGGCATTGGTATGGTTGTAGGCCTTATTACTTATTTGATTGGGTTGCCTTTGATTAAAGAAATCCCGAGTGTCGAAGTTCAAGATTTGAAACATGGTGATTCATTAAACCAGCCAATAAGCGAAAAGAATGCAGAGCAATTACCTTCGGTGATTGGTGAGTTTTCAAATTACGCAGTAAAATCTATTTTGTTTGGAGCTATTTTTCTTTTATGTGTTGCCTTTTGGAAAGGATATTCAAAACCTATATCAGCAGCTCCTGCATTAATAAGTGCTGTTTCCTTGTTGGTGGTTTATTGGATTGCGAGTCAGGTGAAAAACGCAATGCGCGACCGGATGCTAACCATAGTAGCTCTTGGATTTTTCGCAATCTTTTTTTGGGCCGCATTTGAACAGGCAGGCAATGCATTAAACCTTTGGGCGGATAAAACGACCAATCGTTATCTCTTTAAACCTATGCCCGAGGAAAGTAAATACCCTCCTGTAATAGATGTTGTTTTGGCTATTGAAGGAGATTTGAATCCTGTAGCTAATCAGGATAAACCTTCTTTCTTCGGCTTATTTAAACTTAAAGACAAAAAGAATAAAGATGGTTTTGGTTTCGATCCCGTTCCGACTGCGTGGTTTCAATCCATTAATGCTTTAGCTATTTTTATTATGGCACCTCTTTTTGCCTGGCTTTGGCTTCGTATGGATCTATCCATCCCTATTAAAATGACCTTAGGAATCTTTTCCATGGCTTTATCTTTTGTTGTGATGATTGGAGCTGCTTATGTTGAAAATGTTCCACTTAGCACCGATTTTAAGGGCAATCAACTACCTTCTTCAATTACCATCGGTAAAGAGGGCGAGCTTCTTTTAAAAGATGCCGATTCCAAAGAGGTTTATCCTATTCAAGGTGGAAGGCTTACTTACGATTCCACAAAAAAACAATTTACTATCCGTGGAGTCTTTGCGGATGTTGAAAGAGATCGTGTTGCTAGATCGAGCGCACCACCCGAACTAGCCTTGGCATTGCAGGATATTTCTGAGGAATTGAACAAACAAAACACCAATAATCCTATTCCAATAGAACTCAAATTGCCCGCAAGCGTAGTCGGATTTGATATCCGCTATGCTGGTCTTCCTGAAAGTATTGTGAAATTTAGTACAGCCAATAACTCCCTGCTATTTTCAAAAACCTTGGCTGACAAAGATATTAAAGCTTTGCTTCTTGCGGGCGCAAATCCTGATTTTCGCAACAGTATGGATAACCTTTTTTTAGGGTCATCAAAGTTCAAAGTTAGCTCTGCCTGGTTGTTCTGGAGCTATATTTTTGCCACCATTGGTGAACTTTGTCTTTCGCCTGTGGGCCTTTCCATGGCTAATAAGCTTGCTCCTGCCAAATTCGCTACCATGATCATGGGTCTTTGGTTGCTCGTGAGTGCTTTTGGAAATTTCGCTGCTGGAGCTTTAGGCGAAACCTACGGCACGATTCCACCTGTTGAATATTTCACCTATACTACCGCTGCTCTTGCAGGGGCAGGTTTAGTGCTTTTTGCTATTAGTCGTAAACTCACTTCAATGATGCATGGCGTCAAGTAAACCGTAGGGATTAAATCATGGCATTAGTTGAATTCACTAAAGGTACGGATTGGCCTGATAATTATTCGGTAACAGCTCTAGATAATTCTTGGTCTGTGATTAAAAAAGTATTAAAGGGCGGGCTTTCAGATGGATTAGAAGTACTTGAAGTAAATGCAGGTGATTTTCAATTTACCATTCTTGTTGGCAAAGGAATGGGGCTTGGGCATGGTAAATACAAGGGTTTAAAGCTTGGATGGGATTCCCCTGTTAATGGGCCTGTTCATCCTAAATATGTTGAATTGGAACGCAGAAACGGCCTTGGTTGGCTTGATGGTTTTGATGAATGGCTTTGTAGATGCGGGTTAGTATCTAATGGCCCGCCCGGAAATAGCGTTGATGGAGGCCGTTACACTCTGCATGGAAGAATCTCAAATTTACCCTCATCCTTTTTAAGTATTCGAACTCCTGATGCTTCAAAAGGGGTTATTGAAATAAAAGGGATTGTTGAGGAAACAGCGCTTTTTTCCCCTAAATTTGTTCTTGAGACTACTTATTCCATTGAGATTGGTTCTAACTGTTTGAAAATTACGGACAAAGTGTCTAATCTTGGAAGCAGTAAGGCTGCATTTCAACTGCTCTACCATTGCAATATTGGGAAACCCTTTTTAAGTGAAAATTCCTATTGGAAAGCTCCCCTCATAGAGATAGCACCGCAAACTGTTAACGCTGCTGCTGCTCTTGATTCTTATGAGAGATTTGGGCCTTCTCAACCTGGTTTTAAAGAACAGGTGTTTCTTTGTAAACCTTGTTCTGATTCTTCTGGAAGATCTTTAGCTATCATTGTGAACCCTGATATTAATGCAGCATTTGTTATTCGTTTTGATGTGAAAACTTTGCCATGTTTCACAGTATGGAAGAATTTAGGGGCAATTGAAGAAGGATATGTGGTCGGATTGGAACCAGCGACGAACTATCCAAATTTTAGTGATTTTGAAAAGGCGCAAAACCGTTGCGTGTTACTAGAACCTGATCACCACTGGATTGGAAGGATGGAATTGGAGGTTTGTCAGGGAAAAGAGGAAGTTCAAAAGATTGTAAATGAAATTAATGCATTGCAAATTAAGCTGCCTAATATTCATCCCACCCCTGTTCACCCTTTCACCCCGTGATCTACAATTAATATAAAAGGGGAAGAGGATTCATCGCTATGAATTCTCTTCCCCAATTGCTTTAAACTGCTGGAATTCGCGGAACAGTATCACCATCTGGCACTTCTGCAGAGGTTGGATCAAACCACGATTCCTTGAAATCAATTCGCTGCTTTTTCTTCATCGCAATGTTTGATGTTAACGCTATGATTGCATCTGCCATTGCTACTCTACCGTGGCAGCGTGGCATATCTACTTCTGCTTTAGAACTTTTATCCCAGACTCTGATTTTATATGCAAAGTCTTCCATTTCTTCTTTGTAACCGCGGCTAACCGGAGTTCCTGCTCCAGTTGCAGCAGCGGCGCCACCTCCAACGGCAGATGGGCCCCCGCCTGGTCCCCAGGTTGAACTGGCATCAAGAACAGGTTTGTTTCCGGGAGTGGTTGTTACGCTTATGCTGGTACTTTTTGGATCAGTTGATTTTTTTGATGGATCCTTTTCGTTATAAAGCATCACGGATTGTTCAGCTTCAACAATCATGGTTCCGCGCGACCCCATCACGCATTCGCCATATTGTTCAAATCCGTTGGTGTTTAAAGATGAGTAGGTAACCACAACAATGTCGTCTTTGTCTGAACCTTGGTTCATACCTTTTGGATGATTAGGTCCGGGAAATTCGAAGGTTACAAAAACGCTGTCATCGGAATCGCGGTCATTACGATCGGTGCCATAGAAAATCTTGCCCCCAACCCCGCTCACCGACAATGGGTGAACTTTACCGAGGAAAATACTGCAGGCATCAAGTTGATGGCTACCCAGTTCGGCCATTAAGCCGCCGCCTGTTTCGTTATAAAGTCTCCATCTGACAAGTTCTTCAACACTTTTAAACCCAAACATTTTCGATTGTTCTTTGAGTTCATCATGATCAACTTGGTAGATAGGAGGGTACCAACCATCTCTGTATTTAGGGGCGGGATATTCCTTTGCGATCGGGAACTTAGGGGCTGCATCAGCCACAAAGGGCCACGAATTGTTTCTGTGCCAAAGTGCTCGAATGTGTTTTACATCACCAATCACACCGGATTTTAGAACCTCAAATGCATGGGAATAAAGCATGCTATAGTGACGCTGATGCCCAATGGAAAGTATCTTTTGAGTTTCTTTCGAGACCTTGATCATCTCCTTGCATTGAGAGACATTCCATGCCATCAACTTTTCGCAAAGTACATGTTTGCCAGCTTTCATGGCATCAATAGCAATTCGGGCATGATTGCAAAGAGGGGTAGCTATAACCACAGCTTCAATGCTTTTGTCTTCAAGCACCTTTTTGTAATCAGTGAAAACTTTAATATCTTTGCTTTCAGCCCCATACAGTTTTTTAAAGCCAGGCCTGAGTGGAACCTTGGGGTCGCCTTCCATAATTCTGTCGCGGTTGTAAGGTCGAATATCACAAATTGCTGTGAACTTAAGATATTCCGGGTTATGTGCTCCAACGAGAATACCCCCTTCATCGCCGCACCCTATCAATGCTGCACGAACGGGGTTACCTTCCATGGATTTGTAGCCAAAATAAACGGCTGGAGTAATAGCAGCTACCCCTGCTCCGGCAGATAAACCTTTCAGGAATCCTCTGCGTGAAAGTTCTTGACTAACATTTTGAAAGTTAGATTTTCCTTGTTCTTTTTGCTCAGCGGTAAGATCCATTGCCATTATTTTCCCCTTATAGTTAGAACCAGTGAATTTGAATATTAGACTGATTTATTTTTCGGTTCAGAATCCCAAGTACAACAACTAGGAAGTAAATTTGCAAGTAAGCCATCTAGGCCAAACCACCTGCCCGAATTAGTGGTAACTAATACCATCATAGCAAACATTTCGACTAAATTCTTGTTTACAAAAACATAGTTCCCTTCATTTAATGGAGGAACTGGAAGCCAAGGAAAAGGAGGGATGGTGAAATAGGTCATTGCAAGAAAGCCAATCCCACCCAAGCAAGCAATACGAGTAAATAATCCTAAAAATAAACCGGCACCTATTGCAGTTATACCAAGAATCGTCATCAAATTTATCCAATGAATAAATCCAACTTTTTTTTCTGGAGTTTGTAGTGCCTTAGCCTTTTGTTCTGCTGTAAGTAGTTTTTGCAAATCAGAAGTAAGGGCGGTTTTTTGTGAGTCATATTCATCGGTAAGTTCTTTACGGCCTTTAGTTATGTCGGCTCTGGTGGCAGCGATTCTAGCTTTATCAAGTTCTTTGCCTAAATACCAACTACGATCATCTGCTCGGATTTTATCTAATTCTTCAAGCTTTGATTTGTAATATGCCAACCACTGTGGGATTGAATAGTTGATCTTCAAAGTACCCGTTGATTTACCATCAGGGGAAGGAATCTCAATTTCTTTTTTACCTTCTTTAAACCAAGCAGTAGCAGTTTTAAGGTTTTTCTCAAGCACTTCATCAGCAGACTTTGCTTGTTCAGGTGAAAACTGATAAGAGGAAGAAAAATCTTTGACCGTGTTATTCCAGTCAGTGGTAATTGATTTTTCATCAAGCTTTGCAAGAAGATCAGCATCTGGATCAGGTAGGAATCCTTTCATGAACTTACCTAAAGGCCCTGATGATTCACGAAAATAAATTTCGCTGCTAAAAGGTTTGGGGGTATACAAAGAATGAATTTTGTGAAGGCCTTCAAACAGAAAATGCCAACCTATGATTAGTCTGAGAAGAATTAAAGAAATTCCTGTGTAACGATTCATTAATATCTCGCATTAAACTTAAATAGAAAACAACTCAACTAGGTTAAAACTCCACAACCAGATTTCCAACAACTAAAACCTGTTCTTTTTCATTTTCTGGAAGTATTAGTATGCCGGTTTCTTTATGATTTTCACAATATTGAATCGCAGCATTTATTCCCAAAACAAAAAAAGCGGTCGAAAGAGCGTCTGCCGAGGTTGCATCCGGGGCAGCTACGACGCATGTAGCCACTCCTTTTGCCGGGTATCCAGTTATTGGGTTAAGGATGTGCCCATACTTAATCCCATTAAACTCAAAATTATTATAGGTTGCAGCAGATATACCCAAAGCCCTGTTTTTTAAAAAAATTATTGCTATTCGATGATTGGGCTGCCAAGGGTGGTTAATTGCAATAGGCCAGCCTTTTGGTTGGTCGATAGGGGAATCCCCACAAACGATGCTACTTTTGCCACCATGGATCATAAATGAGGAAATCCCAAATTTATTGATGATGTGTTTTTTAACCCTGTCTAAGGCAAAACCTTTACCGATTGCCCCAAGGTTAATTTCAATTTCAGGTTTATTGAAGAACACCGATTTTTTATCAAGATCAAGAATTAACGATTCTGACCCAAATGTTGAAAGAATGTTACTGATTTCCGAATCGCTTGGAACTCTTTTAGGCCCTTTAAAAAATCCCCATAGTTTTACAAGTTTGCCTGATGTGATATCAAAACCACGACTTGTTTCATGGCTTAGGTGTTTCGCTTTTTGAAGTAGGTTAAATAAGTGGGGCTCCACTTTCACTGGGCTTTTTGCTGCATTTTGATTGATCCGAACCATTTCACTTTTTTCAATGTAAACTGATAATTGATTTTCTAGCATGTTTATCAAATCAAGACATTCTTCCGCCATTAAAACAGCATCTTTTGTCCCAAGCGGGAAAGAGACCTCAAAATCTGTAGCCATGGCTCTTCGTTTGATATGAATTAGACTTAATTCGGAGGTGTTAGGATTTAGAACGGAGTTGAGTGCAGACGAAATAAGCCCTGCATTATGTGAAATATTTGCAGGGCTTATTAAGTTTCTTCTATCCATGAACTAATGCCTTATTCAAGTCACCTAAAAAACATGGGCGAAATGTACAAGGTTGGTGATTAAAAAATTATAAAGTCTTTAATCATCTTCATCCCGAACAAGTGGTTCGAGTTGTTTGGTGTTTCGTTCTACGGCCAAAATTATGGTTCGTTCTTCAACACCATCGGGTGATACAGCTACAGCTGGAATAATTTGCCGGCTATCTGGAAGACTGAAGCGCATGGTAAAAGTGCCATCTGGCCTAAGTTTTACAGGTTCACCTTGAAGAGTAACCCTCGCGTTAGGATCAGTAGAGCCATAAACAATAAGTTCGGCATCCACTTGGAACTTAAAATCGCGGCTTTTGCCAGGAATAAATCCAGCTGATCCAAAACTAGTAATTGCAGAAGACCCAAGAGGCCTGCGCAATCTTTCTTCAAAAAGTTGTTTAAGTTCCATGGAACTAGAACTGGGGTCAAATCCCCCAGACATTGCATATATTTTGTCAGCTTTTTCGTTGTCTAAGTCTGCCCAGTTTTCATCGATGATGTCGCTCACACCTGCTCTTGGTGTGGTTACAACATTCGATCTGGAAAGAACATAGAATTTGCCTGATTTAGCAAGGTAACCGATATCAATTCTGTAGGAGCGTGGCGGAGTTTTAACATTAAGATACCAGCTGTTACATCCGCCATGAATTTCGATGTCTTGAATAATGGTTTCGCTAGAGCAGGTGGTATCATTCGAGGTAACATCAAGAAGGCGTAAAATAGGCTTACAACTATGCCAATCTTGTGAAAGAGCAGCTTCTGCGCGCTGAATTGCCTGCCTGGTTATTTCCCAATAAGCGTGCAACCAGAAAGGATCCCGCACCATAACAATAATACGGTCTTTGTTGTAGCCTTTGGGAAGATCTTTGGGGGCTTTTGCTGCAAGATCTTTAGTAGGTACACCCATGGATATTCTAGACTTTTCCTGTGCTTCCAGAGCCGAATCGCGTGCTAGGGAAATTTGCGTGCGCTTTTTTAAAAGATTGTTCTTTTTAATTGCCATTTGCTTTGAAGAAGATTTTATTTTGTTAACAGGTTTGGCTTTAGTAACGGGTTCTTTGGTTATTTTATTTACAGAACGAACTGCGGGTGGGGGAGAAATTTTTGATTTATTTACAGACTTTTTGGCTGCCATATGCAATGCTCCATTTGGCAAAATTTGCCATTTGCTTCTTTAGACCTCCTTGTCAAAAGAAATGGTTAGTATGAATCGAACTTCTGATACATGCGACATCCACAAAATTAAGCCGTATACCGTTGAACCAAACAAAATTATCTAGCTGTTTGAATGTCGTAAGGCAGTAGGTATAGATTAATTTAGATTGAAAAAAATGTCAAACAAAAACTTTGGAAATCGTTATAATATCAAGACTTAGAACCATTTAAATATGGCGTTATAGTTTTCCCAAGTGTAATATTTAACCTAGAGTGAAGTGTTTGATGGTTCCTAGCTCAAAAAAAGATATCAAAGGCTTTGCTTTGTATGTGGAGCTAGCATCCCTCGGTGTGGAAATGGTTGCCCCAATTACTGTGGGTGCTTGTTTAGACACCTATTTTTCAACTAAGCCCCTTGGGATTGTAAGTGGCATTATTTTAGGAGTATTGGGCATCTCCTTTCATATTAAAAAGCGTTTATTTTAAGGTGCTCACTTTGACTGAAAATAAAGAATTAACAAATAATGCTATCGGTAAGTTGGATGCCCAGTTTTTATGCTTCTATGGCCTGACCGCTCTTATATTTTTTGCTGTTTTTGTCGGTCAGTATTTTTATACTTCCTTTGAGGAACATGTTTATTATTATCTTGCGGTTTCTATGTTTATCTCAGCTTTTTTTATCTCGAAATTGATCACCGTCATTTTTGAATTCTTTAACAAAAATAATCATGCCACTTTGCTTTTTTTGACTTCCCTTCCTCGATTATGTCTCTTTTTGCTTGCATTTGTTTTTTTTAAAAATACAGTGCACGAAGAAATGTGTAAGAATCTTGTTTTGATTGCTATTTGTCTTTTCTTTTTCTTTATCTTACTAGAAGCTATCTTGAAGTTGAAATTGTTTTCTCGTATTTGATTGATATCGGATGTTTGTTCTTTGTTTGTTTTTTAAAGTGGGTTACCGTAATTATGTCAAAGCCAATACCTGACGCAATGGAAGAGGTTCAAGATCGACTTCATGATTGGCATTTTTTTGATGAACATGGGTTGTTTGATCATGGTGTTCATCTGAATTTGCTTTCGTTTGATTTATTCGGTTACCATGTTTATGTAAGTAAATTTAAGATATTGATGCTTGTTGTTGCTATTTTAATTGCAGCAATCTATATTCCGCTTTGTCGCCGGGTTTCTAAGGGTGAGATTTTACGAGGCCCTTTTTGGAATGCTTTTGAATGCCTACTAACCTACATTAGAAACGAAATTGCAAAGCCAATGCTTGGTGATTTGGCAGATAAATATGTTCCTTTCTTATGGACTTTGTTTCTGTTTATTTTATTCTTGAATTTATTTGGGATGCTTCCTTTTATGGGGTCTCCCACTGCAAATATTTCAGTTACCGGGGCGTTGGCCCTTATAAGTTGCTTTTTTATTAATTACATAGGTATCAAAAAAAATGGGGTTAAAGGATTTGTCACGGGTTTTTGGATGAAAATTGATCTACCTGTGGTTGGACCTATGATTAGCGCCTTACTTTTTGTTCTTGAATTTGCGGGCGTCTTTATTCGAAGTGGGGTTTTAGCTGTTCGTTTATTTGCAAACATGTTTGCTGGCCATATGGTGCTTGCTACTGTGCTTCTTTTTGCAGTAAAAGCTGCTGGCGAAAATATTTTACTTCAGTCTGGCGTTACAGCATTAAGCTTGGCAGCAAGCTTGGCTTTATGTTTCTTGGAAATACTTGTTGCGTTTTTACAAGCTTATGTTTTTACATTCTTGACAGCATTGTTCATGGGTATGGCTACTCATGAGGGCCATGCTCATGAGGAACATGACCATGAAGAAAATGCGATTCAGGGCAATCATTAAAATTTGATTGACTATTGTCTAAACGGTTCGTAAAAAATGATAACTTAGCTCTTATGTTTTCTTGTTGTGTTTACCCCTTTTGGTAATTGTGGAGGCTTGCTTTCGATGAAAAAGATGTTTTTGATGTTTGCAGTTGTTGTGGCATTGTTCTGCTTTGCAGATGACGCATTTGCTGCTGATGGAACTTCCAATATTGGCAAGGGCATTGGTGCAGGCTTGGCAGTTATTGGCGCTGGTATTGGTTTGGGTTACATTGGCGCTGGTATGGCCGAGAGCATGGCTCGCCAACCTGAAATGGCAGGCGAACTTAGTAAATCGAGTCTAATTATTGCAGCTTTACTCGAAGGTGTTGCCTTGTTTGCAATGCTTATCTGCTACATGATTAATTAGTTTTTAATCTTTTAAATTTGGAGGTAGAGGGGCCATGTTACGACGGTTTTTCGTCATGACTTTGCTTGGTTTACTCAGCCTTGGGTTTGTGTTTTCCACAAACTGTTTTGCTGAAGTTAAAACTGCAGAAGCCAAAACTGCTGAAGCAAAGGTCGCTGATAGTAAGCAACCTGAAGAACAAAGAGATATCTTTGGTTTTAGTGCTGATACAGGTGTTTGGACTTTGGTGTTGTTTATTTTGCTTTTCTTTGCACTAAAGAAAACAGCATGGGGCCCCATGCTGGAAGGTTTGCAAAAACGCGAAGAAAACATTCGCCGTGCCATTGATGAAGCTGAAGCCGCAAGCTTAAAATCTCAAAAATTACAATCTGAACTAGATGCTAAGTTCAGGTTGGCCGGAGATCAAATTCGGCTTCTGATTGATGAGGCACGCCGTGATGGCCAGGTGTTAAAAGATGAGATGGTTTCTAAAGCTAAAGAAGAGATTGTTGCTGAGCGCGACAGGTTGCATCGTGAGTTGCAACTTGCCAAAGACCAGGCAATGAAGGAACTACTTACCAAGGCTTCTGATTTAGCCTTGCTTGTATCTTCCAAAGCCATCAAAAAGTCCTTGACAATTGATGATCATCGGAGTCTTGTTGACGATTGCTTGGCTGAACTTTCAAAATAGTTTTTATTGATTGTAGAGTTTTTCTGCTGGGGCTAGATAATGTCTTACAGTGATATTGATTTAAACATAGCTGAACTTGCCAAGCATTATACAGTGCTTGATAATGGTTCTCAGCGTATAACTCAAGTGTATTCTGCAGCGCTTTATCAATCTGCTTTACCTTTGGGTTTAGCTGATAGCGTGCAAGCCGAGTTACAAGAGATCGCATCACTTTTGGTAAAGAACCCTAAGCTTGAAACCCTTTTTGCAAGCCCGGTGATTTCTCGCGAAGAGAAAACCGGTCTTTTAAAGCAGATTTTTGAAGGTAAATGCAGTCCGTTGGTCATGAACTTTATTTTTGTTCTTAACGAACACGATAGACTTGGTTTGCTTGGTGCTACTGTTCATGCTTACCAGACATTGAACGAGATGCGAAAAAACCAATTGCAAGTTCAGGTTATTACCAGTGTCAAGGTGACTCCTGAACAAGAAATTGAATTACTTAAGGCTTTGCAACTAAAGCTTGGTAAGCAGCCGGTTCTTTCTTATACGGTGGATGAATCCATTGTTGGTGGATTAATTATTAAAGCAGGGGATTGGCTTTGGGACGGTAGTTTGCGCAACCGTCTTCAGTCCTTGCGCAATCAATTGATTGAAAGAAGTACTTATGAGATTCAAAGCAGACGAGATAGCTTCAGTTCTTCAGAAGGAAATTGAACAATTTCAAGACCGCATCGACGCTAAAGAAGTCGGTAGGGTTTTAGAAGTTGGCGATGGTATTGCCCGTGTCTACGGCCTTACGGGTGTAATGGCCGGAGAAATGGTCGATTTTCCACGATCTGGAGTTAAAGGCTTGGCCTTTAATCTCGAAGAAAATTCCGTTGGGGTTATTATCTTAGGTAGATACCTAGATATTAAAGAAGGTGATGAAGTTCGAACCACCGGAGCTTTGCTTCGTGTTCCTGTGGGTGATGCTTTAATTGGCCGTGTTGTTGATCCTCTTGGTGTTCCCAAGGATGGAAAAGGCCCAATTATTACAAATCTTACCCGTGCGGTTGAATCGAATGCGCCAGGTGTTGCTGGTAGGCAACCTGTTGATGAACCAATGCAAACCGGAATTAAAGCGATCGACGCTATGACCCCTGTGGGTCGTGGTCAGCGCGAACTGATCATTGGAGACCGCAAGACTGGCAAGACAACAATTGCTCTCGATACCATTATTAATCAAAAAGGTACCGGGGTGATTTGCGTTTATGTTGCTATCGGTCAAAAAGATTCCACCGTTGCAAAAGTTGTTGAAATTCTTAAGGCTAATGGCGCAATGGATTACACCATTGTGGTTGATGCGAGTTCTGCAGATCCAGCTCCGCTGCAATATATTGCGCCTTACGCCGGTTGTGCCATGGCTGAATATTACATGTATGAAAAAGGCATGGCAACACTTTGCGTCTACGACGATTTAAGTAAGCAAGCAGCAGCCTATCGCCAGTTGTCATTGCTTATGCGTCGTCCTCCCGGTCGTGAAGCATATCCCGGGGATATTTTTTATGCCCACTCTCGATTACTTGAACGATCTGCGAAACTTGCAGAGCGTTATGTAATAGTTGACAAGAATTCTGACGAATCAAAAGTAACGGATGAATGGGGCGTCAACCGTGATGAAGCGGGCAAAGGCGTTGTTTATGTAGGGCCAGCAGGTAAGGAACATGCTTTGAAGCATGATCTTCCAAAGCACCCGAATCATAAGCTTGCGAAAGTTCCCACCTCGGGTGGTTCCTTGACTGCGCTTCCGATTATTGAAACTTTGGAAGGTGAAGTGTCTGCTTATATTCCGACCAATGTGATTTCGATTACTGATGGTCAAATATATTTGCAAGGTGCCTTATTCAATGCGGGTGTTAGGCCTGCGGTTGATGTGGGTATCAGCGTTTCCCGTGTGGGTGGTAAAGCTCAAATTTCAGCTATGAAGCAAGTGTCTGGTGGTTTGCGTTTGGATCTTGCTTCGTTTAGGGAATTGGAAGCTTTCGCACAACTAGGAACGGAACTTGATAAAACTTCCCAGTCACAACTGGATCGAGGTTACAGCGTTGTTGAAATATTAAAACAACCGCCTTATAAGCCTATGAATGTTGCTGATCAAGTAATGATTATTTATGCTGCAACCAAAGGGTTTTTAGACAAAGTTGAAAGGTCTAAGGTTCAGGCATGGGAAGTTCAATTCCTTGCCTATATGAAAGAACAGAAGCCTGAAGTTCGTAATGCTTTGATTAGCGAAAAGAAATTGTCTCCAGATCTCGTCAAAAAGCTGGAAGCATCGATTAATGAATTTGGTTTTCAGTTCAAAGGCTAATATTGGGTGAAGGTGTTTAATTATGGCAAAAACTCGTGAACTTGTGGTTCGAAGAAAAGCGATCCGCAATATTCGCAAGATAACCCGGACCATGGAACTTATCGCAACTGCGCGATTTAAAAAGGCCATGGATCGGACTGTAGAAGCAGCAGCTTACACCAAGAAGATTGCTGAGATTGCTGCTGAACTTTCGGCCTCTGCTCAGGATGTCACCCATCCTCTTTTGGTTAAACGGGAGAAAATCGCAAAGAGAATTTTGCTCGTTATTTGTTCTAATAGAGGCCTTTGCGGCGGTTACAATGCAGGCATCTTAAGAGAAGCCACCAATAGTTTAAATGCAGCAAAATCCAGAGGCGAAGAAACTCTTTTAGAGCTTAGTGGCAAGCGTGCTATAGCCTTTTTTAAATACCAGCAAATAGTTCCAGTGGCGACCTATATTAATTTTGAAGATAAACCTAAGTTTGATGAGGTTGAACCCCTCGCTGATAAATTTATTCGTGAGTTTATTTCTGGTAATGTTGATGCTGTTGACGTTGCTTATATGAAGTTTCATAACCCAGCAAGACAATTTCCAGTTGTTGAAACAATCCTGCCTTTCGCAAAGCCAACCGAATCTTCGGCCAGTGTTGTAAAGAAAAATGAAAATATTAGCTATGAGTTTTTGCCTAACGCTGCAGAAATTCTCGAAGAACTTCTTCCTCAGGCTTTTAAAGCTTCCCTTTTTAAGTGCTTTCTTGATGCTGCGGTTAGCGAGCAAATTGGTAGACGCGTAACCATGAAAGCCGCAACCGAAAATGCTGATGATATGATCAAAGCGATTTCCTTGCTTTATAACAGAGCTAGGCAAGCTCAGATTACCAAGGAGATTTCTGAAATTATCGGTGGCGCTGCTGCCTTGGAATAAGTTTGATAAAATCCGGGTTCTTATGCTTTTTGATT
The DNA here is from genome assembly GCA_003671255.1 of Planctomycetota bacterium. Classification (GTDB taxonomy): domain Bacteria; phylum Planctomycetota; class Planctomycetia; order Gemmatales; family Gemmataceae; genus UBA969. The sequence goes on from QWPF01000002.1 coordinate 26,029, forward strand.
AGAGAGGGTTTTTGTTATGGTTAGTGCAAATGCTGGAAAAATAGTTGAAGGTAAGATTGTTCAGATCATCGGATCAACCTTTGATGCAGAGTTTCCTGAAGGTCACCTTCCCGAAATTTATAACGCCATTAAAATTGATTCCGATTACAAGAATGTGAAACTTCATCTCACGGGTGAAGTTCAGCAGCATCTTGGCGGAAATCGTATTCGTTGCGTCGCTTTGGGCTCAACCGAAGGTTTGGTTCGTGGCATGAAGGTAATGGATACTGGCGCCCCTGTAACTATTCCTGTAGGCGAACAAACTCTTGGGCGAGTTTTTAATTTGCTTGGCGAACCCATTGATGGTAGGGGCCCTGTTAATGCTACCGAAACAAGGCCTATCCACCGAGAACCACCTGCTTTCTCTGAGTTGTCTCCTAAGACAGAAATTTTTGAAACCGGTATTAAAGTTATTGATCTCTTGACCCCACTTGTCCGTGGTGGAAAAGCGGGTCTCTTTGGTGGTGCTGGTCTTGGTAAGACCGTTATTCTTACTGAACTTATTGCCCGTATTGCCACCATGCATGAAGGTTATTCAGTTTTTGCTGGTGTGGGTGAAAGAACTCGCGAAGGTAATGACCTTTGGCTCGAAATGCAAGAAACCAAGATCGGTAAAACTGATCGATCAGTTATTACCCAGACTGCTATGGTGTTTGGCCAGATGAATGAGCCACCAGGTGCTCGTCTTAGGGTTGCTCTTACCGCGCTTACCATGGCTGAATGGTTTCGTGATGCAACCGGTAAAGATACTCTTTTGTTTGTTGATAATATCTTCCGATTTTCTCAGGCAGGTGCCGAAGTTTCTGCGTTACTTGGCCGTATGCCTAGTGCGGTAGGTTATCAGCCTACACTCGCTACCGAGATGGGCGAATTGCAGGAAAGAATTACTTCTACTGCCAAGGGCGCTATTACTAGTGTTCAGGCTGTTTATGTTCCTGCTGATGATCCAACTGATCCTGCTCCTGCAAATGCTTTCCAGCACCTGGATGCCTTTATTTATCTAGAAAGAAAAATATCTGAAAAAGGTATTTACCCTGCTGTTGATCCTCTTGCCAGCTATAGCAACATTTTGGATCCAAATGTTGTTGGCGTTGAACACTATGGTGTTGCCCGCAAGGTACAGCAAATCCTCCAAAGATATCGCGAATTGCAAGATATTATTGCTATTCTTGGTGTTGAAGAACTTAGCGTTGATGATAAGCAAGTTGTTTCCCGCGCTCGAAGAATTGAACGCTTTTTATCCCAACCATTTATTGTTGCAGAAGTATTTACCGGAAAGCCTGGTAAGGTTACTTCCTTGCAAGATACCATCCGAAGCTTTAAAGAGCTTTGCGAAGGAAAATGGGATCATCTTCCTGAATCGGCTTTCCTTTATGTGGGAGCGATTGAAGAAGCGGCTGAACGAGCCAAAGAAATGGCGGCAGGTAAGTAAACCATGGCAGAAAACCAAACTAAACTTCATTGTGTGGTTGTGACACCCGAGAAAGCCTTGGTAGACCAAGATTCTGATTCTTTGGTGATACCATTGTTTGATGGCGAAATGGGTATATTGCCTAATCGGGCTGCATTAGTATCCAAACTTGGGTTTGGTTGTCTTCGGATTCGTAACGGTTCTACTGATTCCTTTTTCTTTATTGAAGGTGGAACGGTTCAAATCTCTAAAAATATAGTTACATTGTTGACCCCAAGAGCAACCGAACTCGCAGCTTTGGATGTAACTTCTGCTAAGGCTCTGATCGAATCTAATCTTGAAGGAAAAACTGCAAACGAGCGTTCAAAACTCAAAGAAAGAGCTCGCGCAATCGTTCGTGCTAGTGCTAAATTAAACAGAAAGTAATCCTGATTCCTTTTTTACTTGTCTGATAATAATACTAAACAAGACTTTGCTTCCACTGGATAAATGCTTTCAAAAGCTATTTTTGGGGCTTCATGGAAGCTTACAATATCAAGTGGCGAAGCTTTTGCTGTATCGATAATACGCTTCCATGGCCTTCCTGTTGGGGAAGCAGGGATTTTGCATTCTGCAGCTTCATTTCCAGAATTCATAGCTACAAAAAAGTCTGCATCGGTTTCTCTGCCGGTTTTTAAACCATTTAAAGCAAAAGCAAGGAATGTACTGTCGGTTGAAAAATCAGGGTTTAAAGGTGTGATTCCGTGCCAAATAACATCTCCAGGCTTCATAAAAGTTCGTCTTCTTAATGCTGGATGTGCTAATCGTAGTTTAATTATTTCTTGAGTGAAACGGTGAAAATCAGAGTTTTTTTCAAGGAAGGACCAGTCTGTCCAACTGATTTCGTTATCTTGGCACCAAGCATTATTATTGCCTTTTTGTGTGCGCAGGAATTCATCACCCGCAAGCATCATGGGCACACCTTGCGAAATAAACAAAGTGACATAAAAGTTTCTGACTTGTCGTTTTCTTAAACCAAGGATGTAGGGATCATTGGTCGGGCCCTCTTCACCACAATTCCAGCTGAAATTTTCTGAACACCCGTCATTGTTTCCTTCACCATTTCGAAAATTATGTTTTACATTGTAGCTTACAAGATCCCAGAGGGTGAACCCATCATGGCAGGTTATAAAATTTAAACTATGTCTGGGTTTTCGCCCTGAAGATTCGTAAAGATCGGAGCTTCCGCAAATGCGGGTTGCCAGCAAAGATGCGATCCCAGGTTCACCCCGCCAAAACCTGCGTATATCATCTCGAAATTGGCCATTCCACTCACTCCATCTTCTGCCATAAGGGAAAAGTCCAACTTGATATAAACCAGCAGCATCCCAAGGTTCAGCAATTAATTTGGTGTCAGCTAGCACACCATCTTCTGCTATCATTTCTACGATTGGTGGTTCTACTAAAACATTTCCCAGATAATCTCGTCCTAATATAGATGCGAGGTCGAAGCGTAATCCATCAACATTCATATCAGCAACCCAGAAACGCAAACTATTCGTGATCATTTCTCTTACAACTGGATGGTTGCAATTAAGGGTATTACCACATCCGGAAAAATTAAAGTAATTCCCATCTTTGTCTACCATGTAATAAGTAGAGTTGTCTAAACCTCGAAAACTGTAGGTTCTCCCGCGATGATTTCCTTCCCCAGTGTGGTTAAAAACCACATCCATGATGACTTCGATTCCTGCCATATGAAAAGCATGAACCATTTTTCGGAATTCAACAATATGTTGATTAATGTTTCCCACGCTTGCGTATGAAGTTTTGGGGGCATTGAAAGAAATAGTATTATAACCCCATAAATTGCGATGTTTTTTACCGGTAGCGGGGTCAAAAAAGGGGCAATCATTCTCATCAAATTCATGAACTGGTAAAAGTTCGACTGCTGTTATACCTAGATTTTTTAGATAGGGAATTTTTTCTATCAAAGCATCAAAAGTCCCTGGATTGACAGTCATAGAGGTTGGATGGCAGGTAAAACCGCGGACATGAACTTCGTAAATAATGCTGTCTTCCATCGGGGTACATAGATGGGTGTCGTCCATTTGGGGGATTTCGTTATTTGTGAAAATACTTAGCCTACTCGTATGGTGCGCCATGGATTCATCATTTACCCCCCATTCCGATCCCCCTGAAATCGTTTTGCATTGAGGATCTAAAAGGAGGTGTTCAGGGTCAAAGCGATGTATTGGTGACTGGGGGCCATTAACTCTCCACCCATAGCAAAATGATTCGGGTAAGCCTTCAACAGCAATATGCCAATGATCTCCTGTTCTGCTTTTTCTTGGATGTAAAACTATTTCAGCAATAGGTTCTTTGGAATCGAGTGTGAATAATGCAAGATGCACCTCTGTTCCGTGTCTGCAAAGTAATGCAAAATTGATACTATTATTTAACTGTGTTGCCCCGAGCGGTAGGCATTTACCTCGAGAAAGTTTTAATGGGGTCATTATATTTTTAAGCTACTTTGGTTAAATCATTGTCATGGATAAACATTAAAATATAAAAGAACAAAGGGTATTGTGTGTTAATAATACTGAAAAGACCAAGAAATATACTTGCATTTTTTCAAATAACTTTATAATCTAATTTTGTTGGATTTATAGTTGTTCAAGATAAACCACTTTAACTGGTTATTTAACCAAACAACAAAGCACAGTGGTATTTGTTGACCTATTTTAATTGGCCCACCAGGTTTAACTTCTTGTTTAATACACGGATCACTTTTATTATTTAAAGTTTCCTTTAGGAGGATAGATTATGTCCGTCGCACGCGGCGACGAAGGGATGGGCAACTTAGCCAGAAAAAGAGTAGTTCGCAAATCTACAGAACAATCTTCCCCTTCAAGCAGTATAGAATCGAATCAACCAATTCAATCAAACTCCCAGGTTCCAAAGATTCAAACTGGGGCCAGGCTTGATGATTTGTACAGGCTTTCAATGCCTAAACTTTTTGCGTATGCAGAACAAGAGGGGATTGCCGAACACACTGGTATGACCCGTGTGCAGTTAATTGTTTCGGTAGTTCGCAGACAGATTGAACGCGGTAACGCAGTCAAAGGTTCAGGAACCTTGGAAGTGTTGCCCGATGGATATGGTTTTCTTCGTAGTGCAGCACATAATTATTTAGCTTCTCCTGAAGATATATATGTTTCCCCCAGTCAAATTCGAAGGCTTGGTTTACGCTCAGGCCTTATGATTGAAGGCCCTATTCGTTTGCCAATTGAAGGTCAGGATAATTTTGCTTTAATGCAGGTGGAGCTTGTACAAGGGCGTACCCCAGATGAGCGGGCTCGGCCCGTGGTTTTTGAAGATTTAACCCCTCTTCATCCCAATAAAAGGCTTTTCCTTGAAACTTCTAACGGGGAACTTTCCACTCGAGTTGTTGATCTCGTTACACCCATTGGCAAAGGTCAGCGCGGTTTGATTGTTTCCCCTCCACGAGCAGGAAAAACTGTTCTCTTAATGCGCATTGCACAAGCTATCAAACAAAATCATCCTGAAGCTTATTTGATTGTTCTTCTTATTGATGAGCGACCCGAAGAAGTTACAGAAATGGTTCGTTCTGTTGCTAGCGCCAACGCTGAAGTTGTAGCCAGCACCTTTGATGAGCCTTCCACTGACCATGTTCATGTAAGTGAAATTGCAATGGAAAAAGCGAAACGAATGGTGGAAGACGGTAAGGATGTTATTATCCTTTTAGATTCCATTACAAGGCTGGCCCGTGCTTATAATTCTGAAGCGCCTTCAGGTGGTAAATTGCTGAGCGGCGGTCTCGATTCCAATGCCATGCAGAAACCTAAACGCTTTTTTGGTGCCGCTCGAAATATTGAAAATGGCGGTAGCCTTACCATTCTTGCAACTGCATTGATTGATACTGGTTCTCGGATGGACGAAGTTATCTTTGAAGAATTCAAAGGAACTGGCAACATGGAAGTTCATCTTGATCGAAGGCTGGTTGATAAGCGAGTTTGGCCCGCTATTGATATTAATCGGTCAGGTACTCGAAAAGAAGAATTGCTAATGCATCCCGATGAAATGGATAGGGTGAGAGCTCTTCGAAGGGTGCTAGCGGATATGCATCCGGTGGATGCTATGGAATTAATGGTATCTAGGCTAAAGAAATGTAAAACAAATGCTGAGTTTCTTATGAATATGAACATGGCTTAATAAGCTGGAATACCAATGGATCTTGAATTAAAGTACCTTAAATTAAAGGAACATTTCAAAAACGCCAAGGTTATTGAATCTTGTGCTGAATTAATAGGCTGGGATGAAAGAACGAATATGCCGCCTCAAGGGGCGGACCTTCGGGCTCTTCAAAATTCTGCTCTTTCTAAATTACATCATGACCTTGTCACCGAATCATGGCTTGGCGATGCGTTGAATGAGCTTGCCTCTGAGTCTGTTAATTTACCAGCGGATTCAGATATTTGTGTAAATGTTAGAGAATGGATTCGGGTATTTACCCGGGCTAATAAAATTCCTGTTACTTTGGTTCAAGAGTTTTCAAAAACATTTGTCTATTCCCAACAGGCTTGGCAGGATGCTAGATCGCAAAACAATTTTGTCTTATTTCAACCGTGGCTTGAAAAAATCATTGACCTCAAAAGGCATGAAGCGAAATGTCTTGCGAATGGTCAGGTTAGTTATGATGCCTTGTTAGATGATTATGAACCGGGTGCAACTTCTCTTGAGTTGGATTCTATTTTTTATCCTCTTAAAGATTCGATTATTAAAGTATTACACTCCTGTTCAAAAGAAAATAAACGCAACTTGATTCTGGGTAATTATCCCGAACAAAAACAAAAGATTTTCAGTGAGATTATAGCAGGGTATTGTGGTTTTGATTTTAATGCAGGCAGACTTGATACCACTGCTCATCCTTTTTGCTGTGGTATTGGCCCAGGCGATTGTAGGATTACCACTCGGTTTAACCCCGCAGACTTTTCATCAGGCCTTTTTGGTGTCTTGCATGAGGCAGGCCATGGTTTATATGAACAAGGGTTGGATCCAGATCATTTTGGATTGCCCACTGGAACCGCTGTTTCCCTTGGAATTCATGAATCTCAATCTCGTCTTCTTGAAAATCAAGTTGGAAGATCATTGGAATTCTGGCGCTTTATTTATCCCCTTGCGATAAAGTTTTTCCCTGACCAGCTCTCCAATATTCCTCTAGAAACTTTTCATAAATCTATTAACCAAGTTAGACCAGGTTTTATCAGAGTAGATGCTGATGAGGTTACCTATAATCTTCATATCATCTTTCGTTACGAACTTGAAAAGGATTTACTTTCACAAAACCTTTCCGTCAAAGATCTCCCCGATGCTTGGAAAGCTAAGATGAAAACTTATTTAGATTTGGTTCCAGATAATGATGCAACGGGATGTTTGCAGGATATTCATTGGAGTGCAGGCCTTTTTGGTTATTTCCCTACTTACCTTTTGGGCAATCTTTACGCTGCGCAATTTATTGAAAAAGCTAAAAAAGTAATTGGATGGAACAGTAATTGCCTTAATCTTGATGTTCTTTCTGAGTTACGCCAATGGCTGAAAAAGAATATTCATCTTAAAGGGAAAAGATTACTTCCGGGTAAACTTTGCGAGAATGTCACTGGCGAAAAACTTGATAAAAAGTATTTCGAACAATATCTCATGCAAAAATTTAATTCTTAAATTTGTTTTAATCAAAAACAAATGTGGTTTGCTTTACTATTTCTTTTAATTCGTTGCTGTTGAATGGTTTGCATATCACCTTGTGATTTTTTAACGCTGGGTTATTTGAGTAGTTTTTCTCTGCAGTCATTAAAACAATTGCATTAATGTTTTTTTCAATTAGCATTTCAGCAAGGGTGATTCCATCAATTCCTGGTAAAGAAATATCAATTAATGCTAACGCAGGAGTAATCATGTTTATTACTTTAATCGCTTCTTCACCAGAAGAAACTGATAATATTTTGAAACCCCAATTCGATATTCCTTTTTGAATTATAAGACGGGTTGATGTGTCATCTTCAACAAGCAATATTGATTTTTCTGATTTAAACATTTTGGGCGTTACCAATTAAATCAAGATTAATTTCATAAAGACTAACATGTTAAAAGAAATTACCATATAAGGCTTTATGAATCATAATGCTTAGTCCATAATAATGCTGTTATTAAATATCATTATTCTGAGGTTAACATGGATTTTAAACTTTTATCTTCGGTACTTTTAGGTTTTCTAATAATGAACAATAACTTGCATGGTGAACAAAATCTTGATGCGGATGCAAAAAGTTTTTTAGAAAAACATGAGTTGATGATGCGTCCGATGGAGATTGCTGCAAACCTTGCGTGGTGGGATGCTAATACAACGGGAAGTCCTTTAGCTTTTGAAAAAAAAGAAAAA
>QWPF01000002.1:33927-99354 GCA_003671255.1 Planctomycetota bacterium
ATTGATGAGGCTTTATCTAATGCTTCTTTGTTTCAACAGATTAAATTATTAAAAGATAATAAATCAAAAATTAAAGATCCCCTGCTTTCCCGAAGTGTAGACATATTGTTTTTGATTTATCTAGAAAAACAAGTTCCTTTAGATTTACTTAAAAAATCTTCTTCCTTATCAAATAGAGTTGAACAATCGTTTAATTCGTTTCGTCCCGTAATTCAAGGTAAAGAAAGTACTGAAAATGATGTTCGAGGCATATTAAAAAATTCTGTTGATTCCAATCTTCGTAAAGAAGCTTGGGAAGCAGGTAAAAAAGTTGGAAACATACTTGAGAAAGATTTAAAAGAACTTGTAATTACTCGGAATGAAATCGCACGACATTTGAAGTTTTCTAATTATCATGATATGCAGCTATTTTTAAATGAACAAAATGGCAAAGATTTAATTGGTATTTTTAATGAATTGGATAATCTTACTCGCTTGCCTTTTGAAAGAATTAAAGATGATATCGACTCTAAGTTAGCATTGAATTACAGAATAAATATAAATCAATTGCAACCCTGGCATTATCATGATCCTTTTTTTCAAGAAGCCCCTGCTATTTTTGGTTATGATTTAGATGGTCCTTTTAAAAAAGCGGATTTACTTGGGTTATCTCAGAAGTTTTTTAAAGGGATTGGTCTTCCCATTGATCGCGTAATTGCTAACAGCGATTTATATGAGAAAAAAGGAAAGAGCCCCCATGCTTTTTGCACAGATATTGACAGGTCTGGCGATGTAAGAGTTCTTGCAAATGTAAAACCAGATGATTATTGGGCTTCAACACTTTTGCATGAATTTGGTCATGCTGTTTATAGTTCTAACAATAATAATATTCCTTCATCTTTGCCTTATCTTTTAAGATCGGAATGTCACATTCTGACAACAGAAGGTGTTGCTATGATGTTTGAAAGGTTGACAAAGCGGTCATCATTTTTGAAGGCAATGGGTTTAAAAGTTGAAGATTCTGAAGGTTTTGACACCGCTGCATCTAAAAACCTTAAACATCGCTTATTGATTTTTTCAAGGTGGTGTCAGGTGATGCTTCGTTTTGAAAAATCCATGTATGAAAATCCTGATCAGGATTTGAATTTACTATGGTGGACTTTGGTGACTAAATATCAGGGAATTGCTAAGCCTGAAAATCGAAATGCTGCTGATTATGCTAGTAAAATTCATATTGTCAGCGCCCCTGTATATTATCATAATTATATGTTGGGCGAACTTTTTGCTTCGCAAGTTCATCATGCAATTGCAATGGAGTTATACCCTGGTAAAAAGACATCTGAAGTTATTTACGAGGGCAATTTAAAGGTCGGTGAGTTTATGCGTAACAAAGTTTTTTCGTCAGGAAAATCTTTACCTTGGAATGATTTAGTTAAGTTTGCTACTGGTAAACCATTAGGAGCGGAAGCTTTTTCAATGGATTTTAAACAATAAAACTTTGATTATAATTTGCATATGCTTGTTTTAAAAAGGTGAAGGTATGACTATCAAGAAAAACAAATGTCAGGAGTTTATAAAAAAAATAAGCCAAAAGAAAATTGATCCGCCATCTTTGGTTGATTCTTTCTCTTGTAAAAAACTTATTGAAGAAATATTTCTTTCTTACAATGCAGGTCGTCTTCGTGAAGCATGTAGAATTTTTACGGATAAAATGCTGGCTCCAGATTGCTTTGTTGGAGTTGCGTTAAGTGGGGCTCTTACACCAGCAGGTTTAGGAATATCTTGCATTGTTCCTATGATTGAAGCTGGTCATATCGATTGGATTGTTAGTACAGGGGCCAATATTTATCACGATACTCATTTTGCACTTGGAATGGAATTACATCAATCTCGACCTGGTTTAGATGATCATCAACTTAAAGCTCATCAGGTAATAAGGATTTATGATATTGTTTTTGATTACGAGAACTTGCTTGGCACGGATTTGTTCTACCGCCAATTAAGTAGAGGCGAGGCTTTTCAAAAAACAATGGGTACTGCCGAATTTCATAACCTTGCAGGTAAGTATCTTTCGGCTCATGAAGAAAAAACAAACACCATAGGTAAAAGCTTTCTTGCTGCTGCATATCGAGCTGGCGTTCCGGTTTTTACCTCTTCTCCAGGGGATAGTTCAATCGGTATGAATCTTGCTGCTTTACAGCTTGAAGGAAATGGTTTAGCTATTAATCCACTTCTAGATGTTAACCAATCAGCAGCAATTGTTTATGAAGCTAAGACCACAGGTAAAAGTGGCGTTTTGATTTTCGGAGGTGGTTCACCCAAAAATTTTATTCTCCAAACTGAACCACAAATTCAAGAAGTTCTTGGTCTTGAAGAAAAAGGGCATGACTACTTTATTCAATTTACCGATGCTAGGCCCGATACCGGAGGACTCAGTGGCGCTACTCCTCAGGAAGCTATGACCTGGGGAAAAGTAGATGAATCTCAACTCCCTGATACAGTTACTGCTTATGTTGATTCAACCATAGCCATGCCTTTACTTGCCCTTTATGCATTGCAGTCCTGCAAGCCCAGAAAATTGAGAAGGCTGATGGACAGGTTGCCAGAATTGACAGATAAAATCACAAAAATTTACTTGTCTAATAAAATGAAGAATCAGGATAACTAAATAGATTGTGCTGCTTTTATACCATCATCAAACGATTCGATGATCTTTTCGATGCCCTCGTGACCTACTGATACCCGTAGCAAACCTTCAGTTATTTTAAGATTGAGTTTTTGTTCAGAAGTAAGTTGCCTATGAGATGTGCTCCAAGAGTGGCTTACACTTGTAGAGGAATGTCCAAGGCTTGGGCAAAAAGGTATGTTTTTTGCAGTTCGTAAAAATCTATTTACACCTTCCCTGCCCTTCGGGATTTCGATGGCTATTAAGTGTCCTGGAAAATTTCCAAATTGTTCTTTTGAGATGTTGAAATCTTCATGATTTTCTAGCCCCGGAAAGTCGACCCTTATTCCTGGGTGATTTAATTTTAACCAATATGCAAGTTCTGATGCGTTTTTGCAGCTTTGATTTAATCGTAATTCCAAGGTTTCTAAACTTCGTGATATTAACCAGCAATCAAACGGGCTTGCGTGAAAACCTATATCTTTTACCGCTTTGATTATATTTTCTTGTGGGCCTTGTTTCCCACCTACATATCCCATGGTTACATCACTATGCCCACACATGATTTTTGTCAAACTTTCAATTACTATATCTGCGCCGTGTTCCAAGGGTTTGCATAATAATGGCGTTGCAAAAGTATTGTCGACGACCAAAAGTGTTTTATTTTTATTTGTCAGTATGCTTATTTCTTTAAGATTTGGTACTCGTAAAGTTGGGTTGGTTATTGTTTCAATAAAAAGAATTGATGCTGGTGTCGATAAGGCTGATTTAAGTTCAGTTAGGTTGCATTCATCAACGATGTCGCATTGCACACCGAATCGTGTGAAATCTTTTTCTAAAATTTTCAGGGTTCGTCCGTAAAGCCTTTTCCCTGCAATGATTCTTGCACCCGATGATAAAATACCGATTAAAACTGCAGAAATAGCACCCATACCACTGCCTGTTACCATTCCCCAATTTGCATTGTGCAATTTTGTGATTTCATTGGATGTGATTATGGCGTTAGGATGTCCATCTCTTGCATAAATGAATTCTTCACCTGGATTAAGGATGGATTCTTCATAAGTATCAAGGTCGGTAAATTTATAAACAGACCCAGGATATATGGATGGTACGAGTGGACTTGATTTTTGTAACATTGTTACCACACTAGTTTTTTTGCGGTTTTGAATATACTTTTGCTTTGTTCGGTCTTATTTGGATTCATTCCTAACTTTGTTATTTGATTCAAGGTTTCGTTTTCAGATTTCAAGGTTGTTTTTTGAAGATACACATACCAAAAAGATGCTGCAATTGAACCATCCAGATCGAAAACATAAATTGGTTGAAGGGTTGAATTTTGAAGTTTTGAAATTTCAATGTTAAACCTTTCTGCACTTATATTTGATTCTTCGAGTTGCAATAAATTTAACTTCATTCCTCGTTTTTCAAATAACGATGTGATCGCTTTGGTTTCTTGTGTTGAAGAATGAATGAATAAAGCAGACTTAAATTTTTCTTTAACTAACCAATCTATCCCATCCGGGTATGGTAGTAAGCCAATTGCTATTGAGTTATTTATTAGGGCATAACCGGGAATATCAAGTGGCTGGTTCTTCCCGATTAGGTTTTTAGGCTCCCCTTCTATTTTTGAAATGGGCGGTTCTTTTGATTCTGTTGGCTTTTCTTCCATTGGCTTTAATGTTGCGTGACCAACCGCTGATTCTGGTGGAAGAAGTTTAACTGACCCAGGATACTGAGGTGTTTTTACTTTTTGTGAAGTAGATCCATTCGGGGCAGGATTTAATGCAGGCGATGGATTAGGAATCGGGGCATTGGGGCCGGGATAGATAGGCTGCGTAGGATCTGTTAGCGCAGGTCCAAGAGCTGTAGGAGCTGGGGTAAGTATTGGAAGTGCAGTTGGTGGGCTGTCATTTAAATTTTTTGGGCTGCGAAGCGTGCCAAATAGTTTAAAACTGCCGTTGTTGGGGCGCTGAGACTGCTGATTACAACCAGCCATTAGTAGCAAACCGCCAACAATCGTGATTACATGGTAATTCATATATTTCTCCCTTTTTCTATGAGATACCATTAAACCAAAAAGCAATTCGTTTCGTTTTTAAAATATTTATCAAGATGAGAAGTATTTTAAAAGGAATTCGGGTTATGCAAGTTTTAACGGTGTTTAGTGCGATAAAAACAAAGCATTTTGCTATCTTAAGTTCTTAGGTTCGTATTTTGCTTTAAGTTTACAGTAGCACTTAAAAAGGATGAGCATTTTAAGCAACTATTCTTCTTAAGTCTATAAGCAGTAATAGGATACCTATGGCTAGTTTTAAAGAAACGATTGCTGATCTTAACGCCCAGATAACACTTTTTGGGTCCTATTTAAAAACTGAGCGTTCTGTTTCAAAAAACACTTATGTCAGTTATTTAAGAGACCTAAAAAAATACTTTGAGTGGTCGGTGGAACGGAAAATCACTAAATGCATGAATCCTTCGCTTGATGATCTTTTAAATTTTGTAGAGTATTTGAAAGAAAAAGCATTGGCCCATTCAAGTATAGCTAGGCATTTAATATCATTAAAAAACTTCTTCCGGTTTCTTCGGATGGAAGAGAAAAGCACGAATCAGTCAGTAGAATTACTGGAAGCCCCTGCACTTTGGACAAGAATACCTTTTGTTTTAAGCCCTGAATCTGTAACCACTTTGTTAGAGTCGCCGAGTTTGGAAGACCGCTATTTTTTACGCGATCGTGCTATTTTAGAATGCCTTTATGCAACTGGTTGTAGGGTATCTGAAGTCGTTAACATGGAACTAAAAGACCTTCATCTTGAATCAAGTTTTATCACTTGTACAGGAAAGGGTAGAAAACAACGAATTGTACCTTTGGGTAAAAAAGCAATCCTTGCAATTAAGGATTATTTACAAAATTTGAGACCATTACTTGTAAAGATCCTGTCAAGTACGAGCATTGTTTTTGTGAGTAAAGCAGGAAAACCACTAAACCGTATCATTATTTGGAAGCAAGTGAAAAAATATGCTTTAAAATCAGGATTGAATGGGAAAATTAGCCCCCATACTCTCAGGCACAGTTTCGCAACTCATCTTTTATCAGGCGGTGCAGATCTTCGAGCTGTTCAGGATATGTTAGGGCATTCTAATATTCGAACCACGCAACTTTATACTCATGTCGACAGAAATAGACTTAAATTAATTCATTCCAAGTTTCATCCTCGTGGAAATAAAAAATAGAATGGTTTTTGCTTTAAAATTTGTTATTAAATAGTTAGTTAAATATTATCGATGTTTCTTTGTTTAAATCAGATAGTTAACTATAATGATTTTAATGATGGAACATGCTGTTATTAGATTTAAGAAAAGGCTTTAAGGTCATGGATTTTGATCTTTCCACATACTACCCGATATTTATTTACGCGGTGTTTGTTTTTGGTTTTGCAATTTCTGCACTTACCGTTTCACACATATTCAGCCCGAATAAAAAAACATCGGTAAAAACCATGCCCTATGAATCTGGTATGGATCCGTTTGGTGATGCTAAAAAACAATTCGATGTGAAGTTTTATCTGATAGCCATTCTTTTTCTTGTGTTTGATGTAGAACTTTTATTTTTATATCCTTGGGCAGTTTCTGCTTATGCACCCGGAATGGCTTCGTTGCCTGTGTCCTATGGTGTGCCTGCCTTTATTGAAGTGCTTTTATTCGTTTTTGTTCTTTTCATTGGCTATATTTATGCTTGGAAAGCGGGAGTCTTTCAATGGCGCTAGAATTTTTGAAAGATAATTTTGTGGTTACAAAATTAGATTATCTTGCTAGTTGGTGCAGGAAATACAGTTTATTCCCTATGCCTTTTGCCACTGCGTGTTGCGGGATTGAATTAATGGCAACGGGTGCAAGCAAACATGATATTTCTAGATTTGGTGCAGAAGCTTTCCGTTTTTCTCCAAGGCAATGCGATTTAATGATCGTAGCAGGCCGAGTTGTAATGAAGATGGTTCCTGTTATGCAGCGTATTTGGCAACAGATGCCTGAACCAAAATGGTGTATATCAATGGGCGCTTGTGCATCAAGTGGTGGAGTATTTGATACATATGCTGTGGTACAGGGGATAGATCGATTTATACCGGTTGATATTTATGTTCCCGGTTGCCCACCAAGGCCCGAACAGTTATTGCAGGGGATTATAGATCTGCAGGAAAAAATAGCGAACACTGGGACTATTTTTGGAACAGAATTCGATAAACGGAATGTTTACGAAGGGCCAAAGCCACTGAGTAAGTTCCTGTCACCTGCTCAAAGTGTTCAGGCACCTGCTAATTTTCGAAGTTCAACTAGAACAATTTAGTTTGATTTTAAGGGGTTTACTTTGAGCTTTGCTGATATTAAAGAAAAATTAACTGCTCAATTTGCTTTAATTAGCCTAGATTTTTCGTCATTCAGGGACAATGACAGGGTTGTTGTCCCGCCTTCACATCTTTTTGAAATTTTAAGTTACCTTAAAACAACTTTTAGTTTTGACATGCTCATTGATTTATCTGCTGCGGATTATCTTCACTTGCAAGGCGCAACCCATCGATATGGTATATGGTATGCAGTTTTGAATGTTGAAAACGGTGAGAGATTTATTGTTAAAACCCATCTCGATGACCCTGACCCTCGTCTTCCTTCCGTTTATGACCTTTGGAAAGGTGCGGATTGGATGGAGCGGGAAGTCTACGACATGTTTGGTATAGAATTTGATGGCCACCCGGATCTTCGCAGGATTTTATTGCCTGATGAATTTGTAGCTTTTCCACTGCGTAAAGATTACCCATTGCGTGGCATGGGCGAAAGGCATAATTTTCAACCAGTTATTCGTTCTGAATCGTGATTTTGGAGTAGGATTCAATGCCTTTAATTTTGGCTGATGCCATACCTGAAACAAGTTCGCCCGAAAGGGAGTTTCTTTGGACCCTTAATTTTGGTCCCCAGCATCCTGCTACCCATACCACCTTGCGTTTAATTTTGACTCTCGATGGCGAGGTAGTCGTTCATGCAATACCTGATATCGGGTTTTTACATAGTGGTTTTGAAAAACTAGGAGAGCATCTAGATTTTAATCAATATGTAACAATCGTTGATCGAATGAATTACATTTCGCCTGTATCTAATGAAATTTCTTGGCATCATGCGGTTGAAAAATTACTGGACATTGAATTGACACCTCGTTGTAAGTATATTCGCACGATTTTTGCTGAATTGATGCGTATTCATGATCACCTTGTATGTTGCGGAGCAGCGGCTTTAGATCTTGGCGCCTTTACTGCATTCTTGTACGCATTCAATTTGCGTGAAAAAATAAATGATATTTCTGAAGCCGCCAGCGGTCAGAGATTTCACCCCAGCTACACAAGGGTTGGTGGATTGCTTTGTGATGTTGATGATGTTTGGATTACAAAAATTCGTGCATTTATCAAATTGTTTTACTCAGCTTATGCTGATCTAATGAAACTACTTCAGCGAAATCGCATTTTTGTTGATAGAACCAGGGGCGTTGGTGTTCTCACTAAAGAAGAAGCAATCAATCGTAGTGCAACTGGTCCAATTGCAAGGGCGAGTGGCGTTACCAGGGATCTTCGAAAAGACCAGCCTTATCTTGCTTATAAAGATTTTGATTTCAAAGTTGTTTGCTCAACCGAGGGGGATTGCTATGCACGCTTTCTCGTTCGTATGGAGGAGATGGTTCAGAGTATCAAAATAATAACCCAAGCTGTTGAGAACATTCCTTCCGGCCCTATTAATATTGATGTTAATTCGAAGTTCGTGGTTCCTAATCAAATGTCGGTTTATCGAAGTATTGAAGGGTTAATTCAGCATTTTGAACTTCATATGACCAATAGACAATGGGAAACTCCTAAAGAAGAAATATACGCCGCCACCGAATCTCCTAATGGCGAGTTAGGTTTTTACATTGTGTCGGATGGATCTGGGGTTGCATATCGTGCTAGAACCAGGCCACCCTCTTTTGTACATTTTTCATTGTTCCCGCACTTGATTGTTGGTCACCAAATTAGTGATATTCCAGCAGTTTTGGGTAGCATCAATATCATTGCAGCGGAGTTGGACCGATGAGCGCATTAAAGCCAGAAATTGTTGAAAAAATTAAAAGCTTGATCCTTCTTTACCCTGCAAAACAAGCTGTAACTTTGCCTGCGCTGCATCTTGTTCAAGATCAAGAACGCTGTGTTTCTCAACAAGCAATTGTTGAAATTGCTGCTCTTCTTGAGCTTAGCCCTGCAGAAATTCATGATACCATGAGCTTTTATGGTTTCTTTAAAACGGAATTAAACCCCTTGGGTAAATGCAGGCTTTGGGTTTGTCGAAGTCTTGCCTGTGATCTCCGTGGTGCTGATGAACTGCTCAATAAATTGATTACTAAATTGGGTGTCGCACCGGGGCAAACGACCAAGGATGGGTTTTTTACCCTCGAAGAAGCGGAATGCATCGGAGCTTGCGAAGGTGCACCTTGTGTTTTAATTAATGATGTTCATTCTCATAATGTTTCAGATGCTGACAAGTTAATTGATGATATTCGGAAAAAGCTTTAGATTTAAATTATTCAAAGCTCAAAGGATTTTAAGATATGGCAAAATACGAGCCAGTACTTTTGAAAAGAATCTCAAAAGATAATAGCGATCATATCGATTCGTATATTTCGGATGGTGGTTATCTTGGATTGAAAAAAGCAATTAAAGATATGTCTCCCGCGCAAGTGATTGATCTTGTGAAAGCATCGGGTTTGCGAGGCAGGGGTGGTGCAGGTTTTCCCACCGGGCTTAAATGGACTTTTCTACCTAAAGACCATCCAGGTCCAATCTATCTTTGCATTAATGCTGATGAAAGTGAGCCATGCACTTTTAATAATCGCGTGCTAATGGAAAAAGATCCTCATCAAGTTCTCGAGGGTATAATCCTCACTAGCTATGCTGTGGGTGCAAGTAAAACTTTTATTTATGTGCGTTATGAATATGGCGATGCCTACCGTGCTATGGAACGGGCTGTAAAACAGGCTTACGACAAAGGCTTACTTGGGAAAAATATTCAAGGATCGTCATTTTGTTTGGAAGCGGTGATGCATAAAGGTGCAGCAGCTTATATTTGTGGTGAAGAAACGGGCCTTATAGAAAGTCTAGAAGGGAAAAGGGCCTGGCCTAGGATTAAGCCGCCTTTTCCTGCTATTGAAGGGGCTTTTCGTAAGCCTACGATTGTTAATAATATCGAAACTGTTGCTTGTGTTAAACAGATTATCGATTTAGGTGCTGATTGGTTTAAATCGATTGGCGTACCACCTGACCCTGCGAATCCTAGAGATGCTGGAAGCTACGGACCAAAATTATATTGCATTAGTGGGCATGTTAATCGCCCTGGACTTGTCGAACTCCCAATGGGGATTTCGGTTCGTGAATTGATTTCTGAACATGGTGGCGGTGTTTGGAAAAATCGTAAGGCCAAGGGTGTTATTCCTGGTGGTAACAGCATGGGTTTTATGACCGAGGCTGAACTTGATACCAAGTTAGATTTTAATGGCCCGGGTAAAGTTGGTTGCTTAGGCCTTGGCACAGGTGCTGTTACGGTATTTGATGACCATACTAGTATCGTTGATGTTCTTTACAATATTTGCAGATTTTTTGCCCATGAATCTTGCGGCCAGTGCACTCCTTGCAGGGAGGGTACTGCTTGGATGTTTAAAATCATTGATCGTATTCGCAAAGGCCATGGTAGGATTGAAGACCTAAATATTCTTGAAGAGGTTGGTAATCAAATTGGCACAATGCCAGGTACCACAATTTGCGGGCTTGCTGATGGCGCTGGTTGGCCTGTTAAGAATGCCATTCGAAAATATCGCAGTGAGTTTGAATCTTATATTAAAAATGGTGATAAGAAAGTTAGAACTTTGAACCTACAAATGTCGCACCATTAATTGTTCTATTTATAATCGGAGCTTTTGGATGGCCACTGTTTATATAAATGATAAAGCTGTTGATATTGGCGACAAGAAACTAAATCTTGTTCAAGCTGCAGAGTTAGCAGGCGTAACCATTCCTCATTATTGCTACCACCCTGCCCTTTCAGTGGTTGCTAGTTGTAGGATGTGCCTTGTTGAAGTTGGCGAAAAAAAACCAGATGGCACTGTCGTCATGCAACCTAGGGTCATACCTGCTTGTCAGACTCCTGCCAAGGATAACACTGTTATTCAAACTGCGACTGCTAAAAGTAAATCTGCACAAGCTCAAACTCTTGAGTCCATTCTTTTGAATCACCCCTTGGATTGTCCTGTTTGTGATAAGGCTGGGGAATGCAAACTTCAGGATTACAGTTATAATTACGGGAACTCTGAAAGCCGTATGGTGGATGATAAAAATACGCCCCCAAATAAACCTGATCTAGGCAATAATATCAGCCTTTTTACGGATCGTTGTATCATGTGCTCACGCTGTGTACGATTTACCCGTGAAATATCAGGCACTGCCGAGTTACATGTTATTAATCGTGGAAGCCATGCTGAAATTGATATTTTCCCCACGGAACCTCTAAACAATAAGCTTGCATCTAATGTCGTTGATCTTTGCCCAGTAGGCGCTTTGGCAAGCAAAGATTTTCTTTATACTCATCGTGTTTGGAATTTAAAAACTCAGGATAGTGTTTGCGCTGGTTGCTCTACGGGTTGTAGCATCCATCTAGATACAAATAAGAATGTTGTTTACAGGCTTCGACCCCGAGAAAACCCAAATGCTCAAGGGTACTTTATGTGCGATGATGGCCGCTTGGGCTATCATTATGTGAATTCTTCCAACCGTATTTCCAAACCAAATTTAAAATTAGATTCTGGTGCTGATATCTCTTCATGGAAAGATATTATGCTTTCCTTGCGCTCAGAACTCAAGGCCGTTGCTTCCAAAAACGCTTCCGGTGTTGCTGCCATGCTTTCGCCTTTTCTCACCGTGGAGGAAGGCTTTTTGCTTGCTACTTTTATCAAATCCATTTCCCCTAAGGCAAAGTTGGTTCTTGGTCCAGTCCCCGTGGTAGGGGAAGATGATCATTATCCAAAAACTCGGGGTTCTGTTCCAGTAAATGTGAAATTTACCATTCGCAACGAAAAATGTCCGAACAAAAAAGGTATCGAAGAAGTTATCAAGCATTTTGAAGGCGAGGTTGTTCTTGTCTCTGATTATTTGAATAAAAATTCACCCGATGCTTTGTTTATTGCTGCTGGGTATCAGGGTGAAGAAGTTTCTTGGTTTGATAACAATCTTCTTTCTCAGTTTAAGAAAATTAAACTTTTGATTACCCAAGATCTTTTTCCTAGTGCCCTCACTGATGCTTCGAAATATGTTATTCCTTCTGCTGCTTTTTCTGAAAAAGAAGGCACTTTTGTTAACTTTGCAGGTTTAGCACAGGAACTGCATTGGGCTTGTGTCCCTTTAAAACAAGTTCGAACCGATGGTCAGGTTTATTTGGATTTACTCGAAAGAAAAGGTTTGCTTCAGGCTGCTAATATCAGGGATGAAATCTCTAAATCTATTCCCTATTTTTCTCGATTGGCTGGTGGTAAACTTGGATCAGATGGCATACATTTGGTAAACTTAGCCTGATTTTAAAATCACGGTTTTGAAAGGATTGGAATGAGTCTGGAATTTTCGCTTTTAATTACTGTTGCTTTGATATTGGCTGTTCTTGGCTGCTTGAATGGCGGAGTGGCTTACCTTATTTTGGTTGAGCGTAAAATTTCCGCTTGGGTTCAAGATCGGGTTGGCCCTAATCGTGCATTTTATGGAATCCTGCAACCTATTTGCGACGGCGTGAAATTGCTTCTTAAAGAAGAGATGATTCCTAAATATGTTGATAAAATATTTTTCATGATTGCACCAGCCATCGCTCTTATTACAGCTTTTATGGCATTAGCCGTTGTTCCTTTTGGGCCCACAAGTCCTTCCCCTATTCTCATTGATTATAGACAAAATTCTCCAACCTATGAACTTGCTGTTTGGCCCTCCACAAAATCAGAATATGATGCTGTTATTGATGCAGACAGAAGTCGTGCCCTGGAGAAAAAATCTGTTTCATTTGAAGAACAAATTAAAGTTTATAATTCTCGCATCCAATTTGTGCTTGCTCCTCATGTTGATATTGGGATTCTTTTCGTTTTTGCAATCGGAAGTCTTGGCGTTTACGGTGTAATTCTTGGAGGTTGGTCTTCGAATAATAAATACAGTCTTCTAGGTTCTTTGCGTTCGAGTGCTCAGCTTATTAGTTATGAAATCCCACTTGGATTATCTGTGCTTGGTGTTGTTCTTGTAACCGGCTCACTTAACCTTGAACGCATTATTCAGCATCAAGTAGATCATGGCTGGAATGTTTTGTTTCAACCTTTGGCAATGGTACTTTTTGCCACTTCCATTTTCGCTGAGTGTAATCGTCTACCTTTTGATCTGCCTGAATCTGAACAAGAACTGGTTGGTGGTTATCACACTGAATACAGTTCCATGAAATTTGCACTTTTTCTATTCGGTGAATATACTCACATGATCACCACTAGTTTCCTTATGATGACTGTGTTTTTTGGTGCTTGGCATCTTCCTTTTATTACCGATCCAAATGACTTTTCGATTTTTGGAATCGCTCTTAAATTTGCAGTTGCTGCTGGCAAAACTATTGGTTTCATTATCTTTTATATGCTTATTCGATGGACTATTTTAAGGTTTCGATTTGATCAACTTATGCACCTTGCCTGGAAGATAATGCTTCCTATTTCTTTGGCAAGTTTTACTGTTCTTGTGTTTATTGTTCATTTTAAACCGATTGGTCAGGAATCTATTTGGCTTATGTGCCCTGTTTCACTTGCGATTTTGCTGGCGTCAGGTTTTATTGGTATCAGGCTTTCTAAACCAACGGCTCACGCTACCAAATCCAAGGTTCCTTATCTTGGCCATGGCACAGGGTATTCCGTTCAACATGATTCTAAGATTCGTCTTGAAAGTTCAAGCAGATAGTTATTACTGGTATTTAAAGGGGTTGGCATGAAAGCTGATGAAATAACTTGGGTTAAATCTCCTGAATTTGGAGTTATGGACCAGATTTTTCTACCTGCTATTTTTACAGGCTTGGTTACTACTTTAACTCATATGGGTAGTACGCTTTTTGGTCCGAAAAAAGATGTTGTTACTCAGCAGTTCCCTGAGCAGAGACCTCATTTGCCAGCTAATTATCGTGGTGTTCATCGACTTAATCGGGATGATGAAGGCCGTGTTAAATGTGTTGCTTGCTATATGTGTTCAACTGCATGCCCTGCTCATTGTATTGATATCGTAGCTGCACCTTCCCCCTGGCCCGATCGCGAAAAATATCCTGAAGTCTTTGTCATTGATGAGCTTCGTTGTATCTACTGTGGAATGTGTGAACAGGCCTGCCCGGTTGATGCTATTGAACTTACTACGCTTTATGATCTTACCGGCCATAGCCGTGAAGAAATGATTTTTAATAAAGAAAAACTTTTGAGCGTTTTTGATAAGACAGTTGCAATGGGAACTGATCCTATTCGTACAACACACGGTAGGCTGGGTGTTGCTAGTGAACCTGCCTCGAGTGGTGTAACTGGTTCTTCTTCCATGCAAACTTAGAGCTTTACCCTATGTTAAATTCTTGCTGTGTTTTTGGTTGGGAAGTATTTTAATGAATGAGCAACCTTGGATTACCCTGACAAATCTTTCGCTACTTTTAGGGTGGCTTGCGGTTTATTTTTGCTTGCCAAAAAGAATTTCCGGTTCTAGTAGGCTAGTTGGTTATGGGGTTGGTTCAGTTGCTTTAATCATTACTGCTATTCAAATTTTCTTCACTTATTCCTTTAACCCCGAACTTGTGTTGTTTTGTTTATTTTCTTTTTTTGCTGTTGTTGGTGCTTGTCTTATGATTGTTGCACAAAATCCAGCACATGGCGCTATTTGCTTTGCTTTAACAATAACCAGCACGGGTGGAATATTTCTTCTTCTTGCAGCACCGTTTGTTATGGCTGCAAATATTATTGTTTATGCTGGTGCGATTATTGTTACTTTTCTCTTTCTACTTATGCTTGTTAAACAGCATAATGCTGATCTAGCTGATTCCGAGAGTAGAGAGCCTTTTCTTGCTTCATTTACGGGTTTTATTTTATTGGGTTGTATGATTTCCGTTCTTAATGCTTCTTTCTCTTCGCAATCCCAACTCGGTGCCCGTAATGAAATTGAACGAATTGTTGATGATACCAATAAAGCACTTTCCCTTACGGATCTTTCAGAACTAAAGGCCAAGGTGATTAATGGTGACAATAATGTTGTTACCAGACTTAAAATTGCTTTAGGTGGAAGTGGTACCTGGGTTGAAAGAATTGAAGTTGATGTCCAAAAAAATGGCACTTATATGATTAATAAATCTGATGATATTGCTGAAATCAAATCAGCACTCGCTTCTCTTGCAAGTATTGGAAACGATTACTTAAAATACCGATCCTTATTGCGCCCTTCAATTGCCATGCCTGGTAATTCTGGGGCTGATCCTAGTTTGCCCTTGGATAAGATCAGAAAAGATCAATCTGGGAGGCCAGCTATGCCCGCTGACAATACAACATTCTTGGGCAAACTGCTTTTCTCTGATCAATTGATTGCTGTTGAATTGGCTGGGTTATTGCTTTTGGTTGCCACTATTGGTGCGATTGTTATTGTTCGCCAATTGCCAACGAAGGTGAGTTCATAATAATGTTAGATTTGAAAATTTATTTGATCTTGGGCGCAATTTTGTTCTGCATCGGGCTCATAGGTTTTGTTTCCAGAAGAAATATGATCACCATGTTTCTAAGCGCAGAATTAATGCTTCAAGGCGTTGCTATCAATTTCCTCGCATTCTCGAGGTTCAGAGGCAATCTTCAGGGGCAATCGTTTGTCCTTTTTATTCTTTCTGTTGCTGCTTGCGAAGCTGCTATTGCACTTGCTTTAATTGTTATTCTTTATCGTGCTAAAAATTCACTTGATGTAAGTAAATGGCAGGATTTACGCGAAGAAGATCTGGAACCTAATGAAGATCCGGAAATATTGCTGCTTGATACTTTCCAGATTGAACCCATGCCTACATTACCCGTAGCTGGGCACAGGCCTGCCAAAGAAGAGGATGCAAGCCATGTATGATGCTATGGCGTATTTGTGGATGATTCCTGCATTTCCTATTGTTGCAGGTTTTATTACTTTTATTATTGGGCCTAAGGTTCTTCGTTCCCAAGCCCACTTGCCTTGCATTATTGCAGGATTTATTTCTTTTATTTTGTCTTTGATGGTTCTTAATGATGTCGTAAAAGCAATTCAAACTAGTGATATAGCAAATCCTTCTTCTGTTGCAGTTTCTTACTTCGAGTGGTTTCGTACCGGAGATCCAAATCTGGTTGGCGAAAACTTTAAGAAAGCGGGTGCATTAAAAGCTGAATTTAGTCTTAGGTTGGATCCCCTTTCTTCTGCAATGATTGTTATGGTTACCTTCTTAGGTACCCTCATCGCTGTTTTTTCAACAGGCTACATGAGAGACCATCACGGACATATTGATCCTGGTTACCCACGATTTTTTGCCTCTGTTTCGCTTTTTCTTGGATCAATGTTAATTCTTGTTCTCGCTGATAATGTTCTTTTACTGTATGCAGGTTGGGAAGGTGTTGGCCTTTGTAGTTATCTGCTCATTGGTTTTTGGTTTGAAAAACCTTCAGCTTGCAAAGCTGCTAGAAAGGCATTTTTAGTTACCAGA
Source organism: Planctomycetota bacterium (assembly GCA_003671255.1). GTDB lineage: Bacteria > Planctomycetota > Planctomycetia > Gemmatales > Gemmataceae > UBA969. Next base: position 50,369 of record QWPF01000002.1, read on the forward strand.
CTTGGAGATGTGGCTTTGTTTTTAGGTTTTGCATCTCTTTGGGTTTCTTCTGGATACAGACTTGATTTTGATGGCTTACTAAAGCTTGATAACTACGATTCAGGTGTTGGCTTGGCTTGCTTCTTAATGTTTCTAGGAGCTTGTGGGAAATCTGCTCAATTCCCTCTTCATGTTTGGTTGCCCGATGCTATGGAAGGCCCTTCCCCAGTAAGTGCTCTTATCCATGCTGCGACTATGGTTACTGCAGGAGTTTATCTCCTTGCTAGATTTATGCCTCTTTTTGCTTCCGTTCCCGAAGTGCAAATGGTGGTTATTGCTGTTGGTACCTTTACAAGTCTCTTGGCAGCATTAATTGCTCTAACACAAACCGATTTAAAAAGAATTCTTGCCTATTCAACGATGAGTCAGCTTGGTTATATGTTCATGGCCTTGGGGGCTGGTATTGATCCTAAATCTGCTCTTCCAATGTTGGCAGTAAGTGCTGCAATTTTTCATCTTCTTACCCATGCATTTTTTAAAGCATTGCTCTTTTTAAGTGCTGGAAGTGTGATGCATTCAATGCATGATGTGATAGATTTACGGCGCATCGGTGGGCTTAGAAAGGTTTTACCATTAACTCATATTGGTTTTTTGTGTGGGGCTCTTGCTTTAGCTGGGTTACCTCCATTTGCTGGTTTTTGGAGTAAAGATGAGATTCTAAGCGTAATCCATGAAACTTCTAAAGCTTCGAATTACCCTTGGTTTTATATTTTGATGTGGGCTATTGGGATCTTTGTTGCTTTTCTTACAGCTTTCTACACTTTTAGAGCCTATTTTCTTACTTTCTGGGGTGTCCTAAAACTTCCCGAGGAATGTCATGGCGAAGTTCATGAATCTCCTAAATCAATGACCCTTCCTTTAATGCTTTTATCCCTATTCGCCCTTGGTATTGGGTTTGGTCTTTCCAATTTCACACCATTTTCTATAGAGACATTTTTAGGTAAAATTCCTGGTTATGTAATTCAAGATCATCACTCACATGATTGGCTGACCGTTGGTTTTGCAACATTTGCTGGTTTAGCTGGATTGATTTTGGCTTTTGTATTTTATGGTTCAGGCAATGTTACTATTTCTGAACAAGCCATTGGGAAGTCTAATTTTGCTATTGAACTCAGCAAAAACAAATTCTTTTTTGATGAAATTTATAACAAGCTTTTAATTGCGCCTCTAAATTTGGGTTTTTATTGTGCAAGAATCTTTGATCAATATATCCTTGATGGTATCGTTGATTTGATTGCGCATATTCCTAAGATTTTTGCGCAATTATTTCGCCCTATTCAAAATGGTTTAGTTCAGTTTTATGCCCTTGCGATGATTTTGGCGGTGACTGTATTCCTGATAGCCCTAGCAAGATCGATGTAGTGCAAAATGAGTCAATTAGTTTTACTTCTTTTATTGGTACCTCTCGCAGGTGGATTAGTTACTCTTTTCGTAAGAAATGCAGGACATAAATTCGCACGGAACCTCGCTCTGGGCTTTTTCCTCTTAAACCTTTTTATCTCTTTTAAACTTACCTGGGATTATTTGCCTCTTCTTGAAAAACATTCTATTTCTGTTGAAGAAAAACTTACTTTTGTTCCTTTAGAATCAAGCGTTACTGTTTTTGATCTTATTAGAATTAATCCGCCTTATGAAGGTAGACCTGATGCTGGTGCTATTCGATTTTTTATTGGTATTGATGGCCTTAACCTTTTTCTGCTGCCTTTAACTTGCATCTTATTTTCCGGGTCAGTACTTGCTACTTGGAATTCCATTCGAGAAAAATCACACCTCTATTACGGATTTATGCTTCTTCTTCAATTTGCAACCCTTGGTGCTTTTCTTTCTTTCGATGTTATTCTTTTTTATGCTTTCTTTGAGTTGACTTTGATTCCTCTTCTTTTTCTTATCGCAATGTGGGGCGGACCAAATAGACAGTATGCAGCTAAAAAATTATTTGTTTATACCTTGGGGGGTGGCTTAGCTACTTTACTTGGTGTAATTAGTCTTATTTCTGCTCTTAATCAAAATCTCCTTGATGATAATAACGATTTACCCGTTACTTTTTCCATTCCTGAATTGATTACAGCTTCCCATGACACTCAGGTTGGTCTTAATAAAAAAGTTTTTGAAACCAAAGCTGATAAAGATTTGTTAAACCCTTTGCTTAAAACTAATCTTGAAATTAATAAAGCTAAATTGGATTATTGGTCTTCATGCCAAAAATGGATTTTCCTTCTTCTAGCTACGGGGTTTTTGGTTAAACTTCCCGCTTTCCCTTTTCACACCTGGCAGCCTACTGCTTATTATGAAGCACCTACGGGCGTTACTCTTGTACTTGGCGGAATTCTCGCAAAACTTGGTGCGTTTGGTTTCCTTAGGCTTTGTGTTCCGATGTTACCTGTTCCCGCTTGGGAATTTGGTACTTATTTATTTTCCATATTATCTGTCGTCGCGATTTTGTATGGAGCTGCTTGCGCCATCGCTCAGGATGATTTAAAACGCATGCTAGCTTACAGTAGTTTTAGTCATCTAGGTTTTTGCCTTTTAGGGATATTTGCTTTAAATGAGACTGGTTTGACTGGAAGTTATCTTCAAATGATTAATCATGGATTAAATGTAGGCGCTCTGTTCTTTATCTGCGAAATTCTTCACCACAGATATGGCACGACTAAGTTCAAAGATCTTCAGGGACTTGGAAGTAAACTAAAAATTCTTTCTGGTATTACTGTTTTTTATGTCATGTGCAGTGTTGGTTTGCCTGGCCTTAATGGTTTTGTTGGCGAAGTTATGTGTTTATTTGGTATGTTTGAAACTAATAACCCTAGTGTTTCTGGCAAAATTTTAGCATCTACATGCAGTTTAGGAATGGTTTTTGGTGCGTGGTATTTAATATCCATGGTTATGAAGGTCTTTTTTGGAAAGCTTTCAGAACCCGTATTTAAAAAAGAAGATCCTGTTTCTGACCTTACTATGGTTGAAAAGATATTCTTATTTCCTTTGGCATTACTTTGCCTTTTTCTTGGAATTTATCCTCAACCCATGATTGATACTATTCGTCCAGAGATTCATTTGATTGCTAAGTTGAATTTGCAGGCTAACAACTTGTTACCTCTGGCTAAAATGGATAAATAATGGTCACCTTATTTTTTAGATTGGTATTGGTGGATCAATGAGCGGATCTTTTTTATTTACTGATTATATTCAATACATGATGCCTGAGATTGTGCTATTCATGCTAGGAAGTTTTATACTTCTTGTCGGGCCATTTTTAAATAAAAAAACTCCTTGGGCTTTAATTAGTTCCTTAGGTTTTTTACTTGCTTATATTTTACTCCTCACTAAAAAACATGACTCAATTGATCATTCCTTTTTATTTTCAATTAATGTTCTTGAAGATATGTCTTCTAATTTTGTTAGACACTTTTCTCTTGGTATGGGATTGTTCTTTTGTTTGATTTTTTGGAGAGACTCAGAAAATGATAATTCTTATGAAACTCTAGCTCTTATTATTTTCCTAGTTACCGGCTGCTCTGTTGTTGGCATGTCTAATGATTTGGTTGTTCTTTTCCTAGGTCTTGAATTAATTAGCATTCCCACTTATGTCCTGCTTTATTTACACGGCAAAAAGGATCTAGCTGCTGAATCTGCTATGAAGTATTTCTTCCTTTCAATCTTCTCCTCCGGATTGCTTCTTCTAGGGTTCAGTTATCTTTATGGCATCGTTGGAACTACCAATATTTCGGCGATTTCTGACGCTTTAAGTAATGGATACCGTTTTAAACCTGCCGCTGATATTGATAACTCCTCTGGTTTCCTTTTTCTAATTCCTATGCTTGCAATACTTGCTGGTTTAGGTTTTAAAGTGAGCATGGTACCTTTTCATTTTTATGCTCCTGATGTTTACCAAGGTACTACCTATCGAATGTGTGCTTTACTTGCTACTGTTTCAAAAGTTGCTGGGTTTGCTGCTATTATTCGTATCTTTGGTTTTGCTTTGGCTCAAGGTGCTTTGCCCGGGGCTTCTAAAACCCTCGACAATATTTATGTTCTATTTTGGATTCTTGCCACTGTTACCATGACTATTGGCACCATTCTCGGCCTTCTCCAACGAAATCTCCGCAGAATTTTAGCTTACTCTAGTATTTCACATTCCGGCTATATTCTTGCAGGTATAGCTGTTGCTCCTAAACTTGATTTAACTACAGGTATTGATGGTATTGGTGCTTCTTTCTTTTATTTAATCGCTTACTTCTTTGGAACTTTTGGAATTTTCGCAGTTCTTGATGTCTTGGATTCAAAAGATAAACCAATTGAAGATTGGGACGATCTTGCAGGTGTAGGCACTCAAAATCCGTTGTTATCTATATGTCTTGCAGTGTTTTTGTTTAGTTTAATTGGTATCCCTTTTACCGGCGGTTTTCTTGCTAAGTTTTTTATTGTTTTTGGTTGTGTTAGCGTTCCCTACACATGGGATGACCCACTTAGTAAAGGGTCTCATAATTTGTTTTTTTTGTTGGGCATAATTGCTTTTTTAAATGCTGCTATAGGTTCATGGATTTATTTAAGAATTTTATCTGGTATTTATTTCAAACCAGCTATTTGGCCTAAAGTTATTAATACTTCTTTTCGCCCCAGTTATTTACCGATTGCTGCATGCCTTTTTATCGTTATTGTTCTTGGAGTAAGGCCTAGTCTTATAATTAATCTTAATTTGTTAAAAGGTATGGCTGCTTCTGGGAATAGTGCTTCTATTTCAAAAATTGTTGATCCTGATTCTATTGATAAACAGGTAGTTTCTAAAAGGCAATGATATTACAGAACTGATGTTTAAAAACATTGTTGAGTGTGTTCTTTCAAAGTTTAATATCAATCATCCATTTACTTTTTCCTTAATTTCTAACAGTTATAGCTTAAGTAGTTCCCATGTTTTTAAAGTTGTTTCTTCGAATGGCGTATTTGCTTTAAAATCTTATAGTTTCGAAGATTACAACTCCTTAGCTTTTATTCACACCTTGCTTGATCAAATCCACAGTAACGGTTTTGGTTTGTTTCCTTCAGTTATATGCTCCAAAGATAATACTACAGTTGTTAATCAAGGTGGTTTTTGCTGGGATCTTTCGATCTGGCTTCCCGGGGATATGCCTGATCCCTTAATCTGCAACTTACTTCATAGCATTAAAAGTTTGGCACAATTTCATTTGGTAATGGGTTTAGGTTATTCTGAATATGGTTTAATGCCCGGTATGGAAAAGCGACTTTCTGCAATTAAATCCTTCTCTGTTTCAAATATTAATTTAGATTCAATTTCATTTATTCCCGTTATAAGTTTAATTGATCTTTTGAAGTGGATTAAGCAAGGGGTAGATACCTTGGGGGTTTCTATTTTGCCTAAAGTTAAAATTCAATATTGTTGGGGAGATGCAAGGAGAGAAAATGTTTTATTTAGTAATAACAGGATCAGCGGATTAGTTGATTATTATGCATTTCGAAGAGATTGTATGGAAGTCGATGTAGCCAGAATGATATCCAGTTTTGCTGGGGATGATTTATCAATGTGGACTACCGCTTTAACTGCATATTCTGAGAATTTCAAAATTGATTATTTGGTTTGCAGGAAGCTTGATATATTTGGAACAATTGTCTCTTTGTATCGTTGGTTGAATTGGCTTCAATATCCAATGCCTGAGGCTCGATACAAACAAGGGTGCCAGCGATTTATGGAGATATTTCAAAGGGTAGAAAAATGGAAAGAGCACGGATCTTTGAAATCCATGCTCTTTTATGATTAGCGAAAATATTAACGCTTGGAGAACTGGAAACTCTTGCGAGCGCCTTTTCGTCCATATTTTTTGCGTTCTTTCATTCTGCCATCTCGTGTTAGGAAGCCAGAGTCTCTTAGCTTTTTTGCTAAAGTAAGAGGTGCGCCTTCTTCTTCAGTCCCAGGAGCTTGTTCAGTCTCTGTGAGCCCAAACATGGTTTTTAAGGCTCTTGCTACCCCTTGACTGATTGCCCCTGCTTGGCCTGATATTCCGCCACCTTTAGTGGTGACAATCACATCTAGGCGCTTGACCATATCAGCAAGAATTATGGGACCAAGAACGAATTGACGATCTTTTTCTTCAGTCAGGTAAACTTCCAATTCTTTTTTATTAATGGAAATCTTTCCTGTCCCTTCGCAAATTCTTACACGGGCAACCGAAGTCTTTCGTCTGCCTGTGCCCCAATAAAATGTCTTTTTCGACTTAGTTTCAGCCACGATATCTTCTCCAGTTAATTGCTATACTTTGAATTCAACAGGTTGTTGAGCTTGGTGTGGATGCTCCGTACCCGCGTAAATTTTAAGCTTGATAATTTGATGTCTAGCCAAAGGAGTCTTAGGCATCATCCTTTTTACCGCTTCGCGGATAATTCGATCAGGATGATTAGCAAGCCAATCTTTAGCTGATGCAGACTTCAAACCACCGGGGTAGTGAGTATACCAACGATATACTTTCGTATTTATCTTTTTGCCAGTAAATCGAAGTTTTGATGCATTCAAAACAATAACAAATTCACCTGTATCGTGATGATGAGTGAATTCTGGACGATGTTTGCCACGCAACAAATTAGCAATTTGTACAGCCAATCTGCCTACAATTTGATCCGCAGCATCAATAACAAGCCATCGTTTCTCAGGTTCCTGAGAAGGCTTAGCCATATATGTCTTCATAATAATCTCCCCAATGACCAAATAATTATTTTATTTTTAGAAAATAAAATGTCAATAAGCATTAAAATATAGTTCATAATGCTTTGGTCGTTTTTACATTAGTAAACCTTATCCATTTCTTTTTATAATAATGATGGATAAATAGCCACACTTTTTGCATAATAATTCATTGTGTGCCAAAGACTTATGTTTTGTGAGGTTTTAAGAAAGAAGTATCTGTATTTGTGAAGCATTTATGTTTTTTTGTGCCTAAAAACCTAATATTGAAGAGTTTAATGGTTAAACCTGCGGTGAAGTTAAGATAAATTAGGCCTTTTTTTGATAAAGGTTGTTTTGTAACTGCTAGTTTTCTAATGATTGGGACTTATTTTTCCCTTGAATTCAGTATGTTTGTTACAATTTTTGAATACTTGGTTTAATTTAAAAGGTTAATTTTACTGTTTTATAGGTTTTTAGATGTTGCTTCATAGGTATCATTTTCTTTTTTTATTCGCATTTTTAATGCGGAAACCTCATTTATTTTATTAATAGAGGTGAAAAGTGACTTCTGAACAACTTGTTTATGTTTTTTTGGGTGTTCTTACATCCCTTGGATTAGGTTATGCAATTGCTACTATTTTTTACCGTAGCAAACTTAATATTTTAAATGCCAATAATAATTCTTTATTTAATGAAGCTAAGGCTAAAGCTGAAAAAATTATTAAAGACGCTGAGATGATTTCGAAGGAAGACACTTTAAGAAGGAAAGAAGAACTTAATAAAAGTTTTGAAAATATTCGCCTTGATTTACGCGATCAAGAAAAACGATTGGAAAAGCGTGAAGATGCAATTGAAGATAAAGCTAGGGATATGCTTAAAAGAGAGCGCTTGACCGATGTCCTTCAGAATCAATTGCAAGATCGTAAAAATGAAACCGATATCAAAAATAAGAAATTTGCGGAGATCTTAGAAAAACAAGAAAAAAGATTGTTGGATATATCGGGTATATCCCGGGATCATGCTGAAAAAATGCTTTTTGAAAACTTGGAGAGAACTCTTAGTAAGCAATTTGCTGAGAAATTAAAAAAACATGATGATCAACTTAAAGATTCAGCAAAGGAATCTGCAAGAAAAATTCTTGCTATGGCTGTTCAACGCTATGCATCCCAGCATTCTGTTGAAAGTACTGTAAGTACCGTTGATATTCCAAATGATGATATTAAAGGAAGAATTATTGGGCGCGAAGGTCGTAATATTCGAACTTTTCAAAATGTGACTGGAGTTGATTTAATTGTTGATGATACTCCAGGTGTTGTGGTTGTCAGCGCCTTTGATAGTGTCAGGCGAGAAATAGCCAGGCTTTCTCTATTGAAGCTTATTCAAGATGGCCGTATCCATCCTACTAAAATTGAAGAAGTGGTTAAAGAATCACAAGAAGAGATGGAAAAACATATCATGGAAGTTGGTCGTGAAGCCCTTAACGAGGTAGGTATGGGGCCTTTAAATGATAAACTTGTTCATTTGCTTGGAAGGTTGAAATTTCGAACTAGTTATAGTCAAAATGTTTTGCGGCATAGTATTGAAGTAGCTTTTCTTGCTGGAATGCTTGCCGATGAGTTGGGATTGGATGGCAGGCTTGCTCGTAAATGTGGTTTACTGCATGATATCGGCAAAGCAGCAGATCATGAGATGGAAGGTGGTCACCCCAAAATTGGAGCAGAACTTGCTCGAAAATATGGTGAAACGAACCCTGATGTCTTGCATGCGATTGCAGGCCATCATGATGATATAACAGTTGACCATATCTACACCGTTTTAGTTGCAACTGCTGATGCAATAAGTGCAGCAAGGCCAGGAGCCCGAAGAGAAACATTGGAAAAATATGTCAAACGATTAGAGGAACTTGAAGCAATCGCATGTGGTTTTCCAGATGTTGAACAAGCATTTGCAATTCAAGCCGGGCGGGAACTAAGAGTTATTGCCAGTGCTGCTCGAACTACAGATGAGCAGGCAATAAAAACATGCCACGATATTGCCCGTGCCATTGAAGATCAGATGAATTACCCTGGTGAAATCAAGGTTACAGTTATTCGTGAACTAAGAGTGGTGGATGTTGCAAAATAATTTTTCAAAGAGTCTGAAAGTGTTAATGCTAGGGGATATAGTTGGGTCTCCGGGTGTAAACATTTTGCAAAATTATCTAAGTGCAATAAAAAAGAGTATGAGCCTTGATTTGGTAATTGCCAATGCTGAAAACGCTGCTGGTGGGTCGGGGCTTACTCCATCAATTTTTAAAAAATTAAAAGCAGCGGGCGTGGATCTCTTCACATTGGGAGACCATATCTACAAAAAGACAGAAATAATTAATACGCTTATAACCGAAAATTGTATCTGTAAGCCCGCTAATTATCCTTCGTCTTCGCCTGGAAGAACTTTTGCCTTTACCAATACCATGGATGGAATCACTGTCGCTGTGGTTTCATTGATGGGCCGGACCTTTATGCGCCCTGTAGATTGCCCATTTTCTGCAGTGGAAAAACTGATTCCCGAAGTTAACAAAATTACTAATGTGATAATTGTTGATATTCATGCGGAAGCTACCTCTGATAAATACTTAATGGGGCATTTCCTAAAAGGTAAAGTTTCTGCCGTTTTAGGTACTCATACACATGTGCAAACCGCAGATGAACAAATTCTTGGCGACGGTACAGCTTTTATTTGCGATTTAGGGATGACCGGGCCATACGATAGTGTTTTAGGCAGATCCATTGAGCCTGTGACCGCTACAACAATTTCTTTTTTACCCAATCAGTTTTTGGTTGCATCTGGTGATGTAAGAATGTCTGGCGTTATACTTGAAATTGATTCTGCTACAGGTAAAACGCAATCAATAAACCGTATTCAGTTTTTTGATAAACACCTTAACGAACAATTTAATGGAACTGAAGAAAAGAAAACGGTTCTTCAGCATTTATAATGATTTCTAATGAAGTTTTGAATCAATTTGTAAATCAACTTCAGGGAAAAAAATCCCGAATAATGGTTGTTGGCCTTGGATATATTGGGCTTCCCCTTGCAGAGTGTATTGCCAAAGCTGGTTTCAATGTTATTGGATATGACACAAATTTAAATAAAATCGAATTGTTGAATCGTGGTGAAAGTTATTTGGAAACCATGTCTGCAAGCAGAATACAAGAATTATTGAAGACAGGAAGATTATCTTTCACCGCAGATATTGCTTGCGCTGAATCATGTGATGTTTATTGGGTTTGTGTTCCAACCCCGCTGCTAAATGGCGCACCAATACTTGATAGTTTTTATTCTGCAATTAAGTCAATAAGGGCAATTGCTAAAAAACCTTTTTTAGTTGTTGTTTCCAGTACATCATTTCCTGGAACAACACGATCTATTGGACTAAGCATTCTTGTGAAAGAAGCACAAGAAGAGGGACATGACTTTTTTCTTGTCTTTAGCCCGGAAAGAGAAGATCCAGGGAACACTAAATTTACCACAAAAACGCTTCCAAGAGTTTTTGGCGCACTCAATATGCAGTCAGCAAAAGTTGCAATGGTTTTGTTTAAGCAATTATTTGATGAGGTTCATCAGGCAAGCTCTATTGAAGCTGCAGAAGCCTCGAAATTGATGGAGAATGTTTATCGTGCTGTAAATATTGCGTTGGCTAATGAGTGGGGAGAGATTTGCGCCCAATTAAATTTAGATGTATGGGAAATAATCAAACTCGCATCAACGAAACCTTTTGGTTTTCAAGCGTTTTACCCAGGCCCCGGTGTTGGGGGGCATTGCATTCCTGTCGACCCTTATTATCTTCTTTCCAAACTTAAAAGTATGGGCTCAAATGCCGAGCTTATTAATCTTGCGTGTGACTTAAATAGAAAAAGACCCTACATAATTGTAAATAAGATAGATGAATTTTTAAAAAATAGCTCGAGATTTGATAATGGTTCTAAAATATTATTGATCGGATTAGGGTACAAAAAAAACATAGGAGATATTCGTGAATCTCCAGCAATTGATATTCTTGATTTACTATTAAAACGAAGTTTAAATGTGAAATGGTATGACCCGTTAGTTGATACAAAACACCCAATTTGGGAGCTACAAAGAGAATTAAACTTAAGCCCTGAATTACTAAAAAACCAGTGTCTTTGTGTAGTTCTTGCTGATCACGATTGCATTGACTGGGACATGGTGTTGAAAAATTCCAACTTTATATTTGATACCAAGAATAAGTATTCAGAAGAACTCAATAACCTAACATCTGAAAAAATAATCAGGCTTTAAACATTATGCGGATAGTCTTAAGGGTTGTTCAGAAGTACCAGAAAAACTTGCTTTAATGTAATTAATATAACTTAGTTCCCAGCCTTCATACTTGTGTAACTCTTCTGCCGTTTTTATGAACCAATCATTTAATTTTACAGTCTGCTTTTCTGCTGCAATATCCTTAACCATTTGAAGGTAATCATTAAGACTGTTGTCTGAGGTTAATTTTAAAATTTGTTCTTCTTCATTGTTGTATAACCATTGCAATAGTTCAATTGCTAGGTTTGTAACATCATTTTCAAAGCTATATACATCTAGTGGTTCTTTAGAAACAAGCCATGATGGACAACCAACCCCAATCCATTTTATAAAACCTTCTCTTGTAATTATTAACGAAGATTGATGGATCTTACCATAAAACAAACCTGCGCCATGAATCGAAGCCAATCCCGAAATTGATTGTAAAATAAGATTTAACCATACATCAGGTTTTTGTTGGATTGCTACCCATTCGGATTGATTAATACCCTGGGTAAACTCAATCAAAACAGCAGGCCTGCCGTGTATTTCCAATACTTCATAGGTAGACGCAACATTTTCGTGACTAAAATTAATAGCTGCGTTAAAGCGTTGTCTAAACTCATCCGGGTGATAGGGGTCCAAAAGTTCAGATTCAGAAAGATGCCTGAGAATACATTCAGATTTTTTGATAGGATCAAATACATGAAAAACATACTCCTTGCTAGTTGAAGGAAGTTTGTCAATAACACGAAAACGATCTATCATTAATCCGTTAATATTGCCTGCTTCGATAAGTGCCATTTGGTAAAAAGTTAAATAACCCCCGTTTAATAACGCTTGCCGAAGTGATTTTCGGGATTTCTTCGCCTCGGTCATGAGCGCCAGTAATGTATCTGATTCAACTAAACGCAAAGATATAAGTTGATCCCCCAGTTTTTTGTCAGGCGGTTCAATGGTTTCAATTATTGATGAAGGGCGATGAACTTGATTTATTTCTTCACGATTGATTGCATTATCAAAATAACCAGATGTCAATGAGCTTGAAAGTGTTCCAGATAAATCTTTTATCTTATTACGATACCAAGCTCGCATATCATCCAAATGGCGTTGAACTTCTTTTGTCTGAGCAAGCACTTCGCCTTCTTTTTCGCGAAGGTTCAATTCTTTTTTAGATAAAGATTCTGTTTGTAGTTGCAGAATTTGAGTTTGTGTTTCGAATTTTGCTTGTTTTCTTTCTAACTCAGACTCGCCAGTCTGAAGCGCTAGTTTAATTCCGATTAGATTGTGTTGCCATTCAATAAGTTGCTGTTTGAAAGTTGCAATTGAAAGACGGTGATCTTCCCTCGCTTTGATAATTTTGCTTTCCGTGTCATGGGATTGATTTTGTTGATCACGGGAATCTTTAAGCAATAGTTCAAGTTCTTCCCTAGCGACTTTCGAGTATTCATGGAATTCTCTAAGATGCTCTTGAAGTAAATCCCTGGCTCCTAAAAGTTTAGAAAGACAATTTTCTGCCCCAGCCATGAGATCTGGGATATTTTCGCTTAAACTAACAATTTGATTTTTAAAATCAATGCTTTGCAACAATCTTTTATTTTCGATCTCTAGATTGGTTATTTGTATCTGTTCAAGAGTGTTTTTTTCATCTTCAAGCCTTTGAAGTGCTTCAAATATTTCTGTTTTGATCAAATCATGCCCATGATTTTCAGTTTGAATTCGAAATTTCACTGAATCAATATCATCAGTTTTTTTGATCAATTCTTGCTTAGATTTTTCGATTTCGTCTCTTGCTGCTGTTAGATGGAGCACAAGGTTTTGATGTTCATTTTCCATTTCTTCGTTTCTAGTTTGGAGAGAAACAATCTGGGTGGAAAGCAAGGCTTCTTTTTCGTTTAGTGTTGATTCTTTTAATTGAACATCCTCAATTCGCTTACGAAGGATCTCTTGCATTTGAGCAAGGTTTTTTTCAGTAGAATCAGCTTGTTTTACTTTCTGGTCCTGATTGGTTTGAAAAAGTTCAATCTCTTGTTGAGTTTCTTCAAGTGATTTGGATTTAGTTTCGAGATCATTTTGCCGCTCTGTAAGTGAATTTTCCAAGTTTTGCAAAGAAAGTTCTTTTTGATCAATTTCAAGGATGCGAAATTCTAAATAACTTCTGTTGTTTTTTAGTTCAACTTTTTCTTGGGTTATGAGTTCGAATTCTGAAGAAAGTAAAATCTCTTTTTCAAGTAATGCTGTTTTAGAGGCTTCTAAATTATCATGTTCAGTAAGTAAATTTATTTCCAAGGATTGGAGTTCGAGGATTTTTTTTTCTAAAGTTAATTCTTTTTCTTCTAGCCTAGATTTGACATTTTCAAGATAAAGTTTCAATTGAGAAATCTCAGCCATATGCTGTTCTATATCTTCAGATTGCTTGATAAGGTTATCATTTTCTTGGTTTTTAAATAAACATTCTTGTTCAAATAACCTACGATCTTCATTGAGTTTAGAATAAAGTGCGTTGATTTCATGTGCTTGTGCTTCAAGCTCCCTGCTGTTTTGTTCTAAATCTTGGTTTCTGCGCTCCATATCAAGAGCACGGTCATTTAAATTCTCGTTTCTTTTGTCTAATATTTCTTGAAGGTTTGATAGGGTTTCTAAATCTTCATTTTTTAATGATTGTTTATTTAAATCTTCTTGTTTTTGAGATGAGATAAAAGTTTTAAGTGAATCTAATTCGTTGCGCAATAATTGTAATTCTTCTGTATTGGTTTTGTTTTTAATGAATTGCAGGTTTAGTTGGTCATTTATTGAAGAGTTTTCAGATTGAAGCGTGCTTTGATTTGATAGTATCTCGGTTTCGCGTTGAGAAATTGTTCGATTGTTTTCAAATAATGAACTTAATTCGATTTTCAATGAGTTGTTTTTACTCTTAAGCTTTTTTACTAAGCGTAATAAGAGAATCTTACTTTTAGATTTTGGTGTTCTTTTATTTTCGATCGAGAATAGTTCTTGGGGTTTAAGGTGGTTGCTTTCTGCGGGCGTTATTTGTGCCAATGATTCATGCACGATGAATGAGAATTCGTATGTGCCAATATTTAATTTGTCATTTGATTTTAGAATGGATTCCTGAAATGAAACTCCATTTAATGTTAAACCTGAAAGCGGAGTAATTGAGCGGACAAATATACCTTTGTTCTTTACATGATTTAGTTGAAATAAAAGCGCAGGAAGATCCAACCCCGCCAATCGAAGTTCGCATCCAGCTACGGTACCCACAAGGAATGTGCCATGAATTGGGAATGATTGAATTTGTTTGTTAAGGCAAGAAAAAACCATGGTTGCTTTGGATGCAACATCATGATCACCAGGAATGAAAGGTAATTCATCTTCTTTCATACCAATGGTTTAAAAAAAATCAACGATAGTGTATAGACCAATATTAAGTGTTGGGTTTTAGTAAAAAAGAAGCATTAGTGAAACGGTGGCCTTTTAGGCGACTCATGCTTCCCAGATTTCGCAAATTATGTTCTGCCAAATTGGTTTTCAAGGTCATTTTTACTTATTAATAAAGAAGTTGGTCTTCCGTGGGGGCAATGATAGTGGGATTTGGATAAGTGGCGCATTTTAGCTAAAAGATGCATTTCTGTTTCATTGAGTATGTCTCCCGATCGGACTGCGGAATGGCAAGCAGTGAGGCTTAAAATGTGGTGAAAAAAAGCATCTTTACTTGGGATCTCGTCTTTGGCAAAAAGTTGTTCGATAACTTTATTAAAAAGAGTTTTAGGCGATTTTCTTCCAAGCAAGGCGGGAAAACTTTCAACCAGAATAGTGTTGCCCCCAAATCCTCGTATTTCGAAACCTAATTGGAGTAGTTCTTCTTGTCGTGACAAAACCATTTCTGCTTGAAAAGCCGCGAGTTCAATGGTTTCAGGAATTAAAAGTTTTTGGGCAGGCACAGGCCCTGAGGTAAGTTTTGATTTTAGTTGTTCATACAAAATTCGCTCATGAAGGGCATGTTGATCAATGATCAAAACGCCTTCTTCGGTTTCAATCACAATATAAGCATTGTAAACCTGTAAAACCTTAATGTTTTCTTCCAAATTTAATGCGGGAATAATTCCGGGAGGCGGAAGGGATTTATCTAAATAAGTATAATTTGGTGTTTTTGTGATCCCAGCAGCAGATGGATTTTCAAACGCCATTTGTTCGGTGGAATTATTCTTGTCATTGAAGGGAAGCGATGGAGCGGGTGAAGGCCCTGATTCAAGGGTCCAAGGTTCGGGGTTATTTCTGTTTGATGGGATAGTAATGGTAAATTCAGGCAATCCGATGTCTATCTGGTTTTTTCTTGTTACCTGTGATTCATCTTGAAGATTAAAGACAGCACTTTTATTTTTATCAAGGAGAACATTTCTAACAGCATTAAATACCAAATGATGAATCACCCCGGGATCACGGAATCGAACTTCTGCTTTAGTTGGGTGTATGTTGACATCAACTTTTTCCAGATCTGAATCAAAATAAAGAAATGCAATTGGGAATCTTCCCGTCATCATGTGCCCGCGGAAACCTTCTTGGATGGCATGAGATATTGTACGGTCTCTGAACCAGCGGCCATTAATAAATAAATATTGGGATTTTGCGCTACTTTTATCAATGTTTGGCGAGCCAACAAAGCCTTTGATTTTAAAATCGCGGTGATTTGATTCGATATAGAGCAAATCATTGGTGATATCTTTCCCAAAAAAGATACTGATCATTTCTTTAAGGCTGGCCCCTTGTGATGCTTGTAAGACTTGTTTTCCATTATTTTTGTAGGACCAATGTACATCACAGTTATCAAGGTTATTTTTGAATGAGGAAAGGATCATTTTAGTGATAGTTTCAGTGATTTGAGCAGTTTCGGCGGGCGGTGCTTTAAGGAATTTTCTCCTTACAGGAGTATTGTAAAACAGATGCTTAATTTCGATTCTTGTACCTGGAGATCCATTCCACGGCTTCGAAGGGTGAAGCAATCCCCCTTCGCAAAAGATTTCTGCTCCTTGGTCAAGATCGGGTGGGCAGGATTGGAGCAGCAGTTTGGAAACGCTTGCAATTGAACCTAAGGCCTCCCCTCTGAAGCCAAGTGTAGATATTCTAAAAAGATCTTCTGAAGATTTAAGCTTACTCGTTGCGTGGCTTGTTAGTGCAAGTTGAAGTTGTTCTGGATAAATACCAAAACCGTCATCAACGACTCTGATTAGGTCATGCCCGCCTTGTTCGATATCGATATCGATTCTTTTCGAATGAGCATCCAGAGAATTTTCGATGAGTTCTTTGACAATGCTTGCAGGGCGTTCAATAATTTCGCCTGCTGCAATTTGGCTGATAACTTCGGGGGGTAAGAGTTTGATTATTGCCATTTAAACTTCCATGTTATTTGATCTGTATTTTTAAACTTCGTCGTTGTCTTCAATGTCGGTTTTGCGAGTAAGTGAATCATCCTCTGAATCTGGGGTAAGGGCAAGTTTTTTTAGTTTGCGTATCAGAGAATCAGACTTCATTCCAAGCGATTTTGCAGCTTTTTCCATGTCATTGGAATTTTCAGCTAGAGCTTTTTTAATCTTGTCTTGTAACTTCCAATCTTGAATCACCCTGTAAAGTGTTCGTTCTCCAATTCCAAGCATGCGAGAAGCTTCTTCTCGGTTACCATTGGTCAGAGAAAGAGCTTGCTCGATGAAAAAGCGTTCTACTTCCGAGAGGGGTCTACCAATTAAATGAGAAGCTTGTGGCGACTGGCCTGAAAGAGGTTGAATTCGATTCAAGATGTTGCCTTCTTGGACATCATCGATGTTTAAAACGCCATCAACATCTAAAACCACCATGCTTTCTATGAAGTTTCGCATTTCCCTTACATTGCCCGGCCAATCATAAAGGGTCATGGCTTTACGAACTGGTTCTGCAATGGTCATGGCATTTTTGGCATGCAGTTGGTTGAATTCTTTTAAGAAATGAGAAGCTAGCAGAGGGATATCTTCTCTTCGTTCACGAAGTTGGGGCAAGCGGATTTTCAAACGATTGAGCCTAAAAAACAAATCCTGTCGAAAGGTTCCGTCAGTTACGGCGGCTTCAAGATCACGATGAGTAGCAGAAACCACTCGAACATTAACTTTCAAAGGTTCATTGCTTCCAATTCTGAATACTTCACTATTCTCGAGGACACGCAATAATTTAGCTTGCAAACTCATAGGCATATCGCCTACTTCGTCTAGAAAAAGCGTGCCGCCGTTAGCGTATTCAAATCGACCTTTTCGCATTCTTTCTGCGCCAGTAAAAGCACCGGGTTCATGACCAAAAAGTTCGTCATCAAGCAGATTTTCATTCAGTGCGGTACAATTCATTGCTACAAAAGGTTTGTTTTTGCGTGGACTGTTATTGTGAATAGCCTTGGCAACCAATTCCTTGCCTGTGCCTGTTTCGCCCTGGATTAAAACAGTAGCATTAGTCGGCGCTATGCTTTGCAGTTTCACGACTACATCGTGCATTTTAGAACTATTTCCCAAGACGCCTTCAAAACCAAATTTTTCATCTAGTTGTCTTTTAAGCTCACGATTGGCGCGGGCAAGTCTTAATTTCTCTGATGACTTTTCCACAATGGTTCGCAGTTCAACCATGTCCAACGGTTTGGTGAGGTAGTTGGATGCTCCTTGTTTAATCGCTTCCACCGCAGTTTTTATATCAGCATGCCCCGTGATTACTATTACTTCAACTTCGGGTAGTTCTTCTTTTGCTTTGCGAACAATTGCAAGGCCATCAACATCCGCCATGCGTAAATCCGTTAGAACGACATCAAAGGTTTCCGTTTCAATTTTTTTTGCGCCATCTTTGCCATTGCACACAACGGTGCACTCAAAACCTACTCTTTCCAGACTTTCTGAAACAACCTCTGCATGGGGTTTTTCGTCATCAATAATTAAAACACGAATCCCCTCTCCGGATTTGCGATTTAAAATTTGATTTGATTTATCAGGATCTATAACCATTATCGCCCTACTTTCACAACAATTTCACCAAAGGATATTGTATAGCTTAACCAAATTAATTGCCTAGTCTCCGTTTGTTTCTTATTTTCTCGTTAAAGAAGGCATGACCGTAAAACCGATAAAAGAAGTAAGATTCCTACGCTTTGGTAAAGTTGTGTGTAATTGGGTAATTCGTTAAAGCTGGGATGTTTTTTAGGTAAAAAGATGAATATTAGTGAACCGCAAGTTCTTTTAGAGAAAATTACAGCTTTAAGGGAAAAGCTTGAAAAAGCTGTTCGCGAGCCAGCTTTACAAAATTTATCTGGTGGAGAAGGCGTTGATATTTTTACAAGAAGAAACCGACTGGCTTCTAAACTTACAGAATCGGACGATTGTGACTCAGTAATAATTGATGAAAGTAAAACTTCTACGGCTATAAGATTGCCTGTTCTGCTTACTTCGAAGGCTCGGGAGTTATTGGTTCATGGTAAAGATTTGATTGGGGAACTCCGCAACCTTGCCAATGCTTTTCTGCTATACCGAACTGATGATGAAGTAGCTTCTAAAAAAGGAACGCAAGAATCTGGGGCATTATTAAAGTTATATCGCGAAACAACAGCGATGGCGGACACAGCTCTTCGTATGATTCCAAATTTTCCTGAATCACCATCTAGCCAATTGCAGCTTTGTGCGGGAGTTGAGGCAATATTTCAGGTAATTTCGCAGCGGTTAAGAATTCTTAAACAAGCCTGCATAGCTAAAGAGAAAGAGCTTCAAAAAATAAGTAAACTTGGTGAATTATTTGATGTAATTTTAGCAGGTGGAAAAGTTGATTTTTTTGAAGTTCAAATTATTGTTGAAGATATTCTTGAAGAAGTACGACACGGGGAAACATTACGACTACTCCGGGAAGATATCGACTACCCGGCAAGATATGTAGCATGTAAGGGCATTAATTTTGCACGAGTTGTTGCTAGGGTAATATTTCAAGATGCACAGTTGCGGGTAGCCAGCATGGAAATAATTGCTGCCGCATTATTTCTTGATATTGGAATGATTAAAATACAATCATCTGGTTTGGTGGAACCGGAGCGGGTGCATGGGAAGATGTCGCGAGCCTATGAATCGCATTGTTTTATTGGTGCAGAATTACTTCGGGTATCTTTTCCGCAGATGCCTTTACTTGCAGAAGCAGCCCTTTCGCACCATGAGAATATCGATGGGTCAGGATTTCCCTCAGGATTTAAAGGGGAAGAAATATCGCCTGTAATCCGTTTCCTTGCAGTATGTGAAAGATACATTGCTCGCTGCATGTCGCCTTCACGGGATAAGCCTTTAAATACGAAAGGTGCGCTAACATCGGTACTAATGGATAGTGAAGATGGGAAGCTTGATAAAGTTTATGCTCGATTTTTGCTTGCGGTTTCATTTTATCCATCGGGTACTGCGGTTGAACTATCAGATGGTTCCCTTGGTGTTGTTTTGGCAAATCCGCTCTCAAAAAATGCTGAAATTGAATCCAATAATCAGATTGTTGCGGTATTACGGGAGTCTGATGGCAGTTATCTACCCAAACCAAAAATTTTAGATTTAGCTGGAAGAACCTCGCCTGCTGTGCTTCGTTGCCTTTCGCAACAAGAAAAAGATGATCTCATTGGGTCTGAATTCCCAGAGTGGAACTCACACTAACAAAGGTTACGGTATATGTTCCCAAGGCGTTACATAACCTATGTAGAAGCAACCCGGCATCCCTGGCCTAATTTTATATTTTTGTTGCCCATAGTAATTCTTTACGAAACTGCAGTGTGGTATTGCGCGAGCAATCAAGTTGATGGTGTTAGGAATGGTGCAGATGGTTGGTTGAGGCAGAACTTAGCAGTATATGGTGTAAACCTTGTTTGGCTTCCGCCTGTTTTTCTACTATTTTTTTATGCTTTCCAGAGTTTCATACGGTGGTGGAGTAGGCCACACGAAAATGTTGAGACGATCACTGGAATGATTCTAGAAAGTGGAATATTTGGAATGGTGTTATGGTTGGTTGCGGGGATATGGAGCAAGGGGTTTCTTGCTTCAGGAGTTGATGCTTCAAGTGGAATTTCTTCAGCTTGGGTTACTTATCTTGGGGCAGGAATTTATGAGGAAGCGATATTCAGGCTTCTGGGGATTCATCTTTTATTGCTATTATTTCCCGGAAATATTTTCCCGTCCTTACCTTTTGCTTTTTTTGTTTCATCTATTGGGTTTGCAATATCACATCATCTGGGCATTTATGGAGAAGTTTTCCAGTTTGACATCTTTGTATTTCGGGCATTGGCAGGATTATATTTTTGCACTGTTTACATGTTTAGAGGATTTGGAATTGCAGTTGGTGCGCATGTGATCTACGATTTTATAGTCTCTGTTTAAATGCATTTGATTTAAACAACATGTGCGGCTTTTTTTGAACCTGTCAGTAATGAAACAACAATCAAAGTTATAAATCCTAAAGGAATGGTAATAATTCCAGGTTGGCTGAAAGGTACCAAAGCATTTTCAGGTGATAACCCATAAATATCTTTAAAGGTATCTGCGCAAGAAAGAATCCATCCTAAAGAGGAAAACATTCCAACTATAATTGCACTGATAACACCTTCTTTTGTGGTTTTTTTCCAGAATAAAAGCATCACTAGTGAAGGAAGATTGGAACTCGCCGCAACGCTGAATGCCCATCCGACAAGATAATTGACATTCATTTTTTGGAATAAAATACCCAAAACAATTGCGATGATTCCAACAAAAATACAAGATATTTTGCCTGCTTTTACTTTTGTTTCATCTTTCATTGGGATATTAAAAAAGCCTAGAAGTAAGTCGTGAACAACTGCGCCACTAGCTGCAACGATCAAACCGCTGACCGTTCCGAGCACAGTGGTAAAAGCAATTGCAGAAATCATAGCAAACATTATTTCGCCAAAACTCCTGGCAAGTAGAGGTGCAGCCATGTTGGTATCGCTAACATCAAGCGACCCGCTGGTCATCGCCCCAAGGCCTAGGAATAAAGTTAAAATGTAGAAAAGCCCAATAGTAGCGATTCCAACTACGGTGCTATTTCTGGCGCAAGATTGACTTTTCACGGTGTAGTAACGGATAAGAATATGGGGCAAAGAAGCTGTACCGCAAAAAAGAGCTAACATGAGAGAAATAAAGTTAAGTTTATCAGTGAGTTTTTCGCTACGAATGCCTTTTAATGATGGATGGTTTCCGGGGCTAAGAACATCCCTTCCCTGGGTTGGTTTGGGGAAATAAATGGTAAGGGTAGAGTCATCATCCAGTTTGATTTTATCATTACTCCATAGAATAATTTCGCTTTCTTGGATGGTCCGTATGAAATCTAATGGACCAAGGGGCCCTGTTTCTTTGGCATTACCAGGCAATTTAGTTATGCTGCCTACAGCCCAAAGATCGCCTTCTTGTGAGCCCTTTCCTTTCGGTAGACCGTTTACCAGAGGTTTGCCTCCGGTTTTGGAATTTGATAAGACAGTTTGAGTTTCGTAGAGATAAAAGCTGCCGTTATCAGATTTTGATTTATCAATTTTCCAATAGGATATTTGTTTCGATTGAGAATCAAGAATTCTCAGAAACGCCTTCCCTTTCCACACACCATCATTTTTAATAACTTCAGAGTTATTAAAGCCTAAAGCTGTAGGGTCAGAAATTGTTGCATCATCGAATGGCCCAAGTATTTTTAATTCATGGTTTTTGTGGTGTTCATGCTGCATGTCAACCTTGAGTCCGCGGTTTAAAATCATGATGACCAAAATGAAACTAAAAATAACCAGTAATGAGCCTTTTAGAAATTGAACATAGGTTGTGCTAACCATACCAGCGGTGGTTACGATTAAAGTGACGACGGTACCAACAATAAGCACGCCTGCATAATGTGGAAAACCTAATAAGGGTTGGATGAGAACGCCTGCACCAACCATTTGGGGTATCAGATAAAATATGCTGACGCAAAGAGTGCTGATAGCTGCGACTAATTTAATGCCTGGAGAATTAAATTTTGCATCTAGGGCGTCAGCGAAAGTAAATTTTCCCAGCCTTTTGATGGGTTCTGCGATTACAAATAATGCAACAATCCATCCTGCAAGATAACCAATGGAATATAAAAAACCATCGTAACCAAAAAAGGCAATCATCCCGCAGATACCAAGGAAGGATGCAGCGCTAAGATAATCACCTGCGAAAGCTACACCATTAACAATCCAATGAACTTCGCCATGCGCTGCGAAGTAGCCCTGAGAAGATTTGGTTTTTCCAGCAAAGGAAAAACTTATTGCGAGTGTAAGTGCAACAAAAACCGCAAAAATCAGTACAGCAATCCAAGAAGCTTCATGTATCACGAGGTACTATCTCCAGAATGTTTGCCCTTATTTCGTAACACCCAACTATAAATAAGCGCAAGGACAACGGCGCTGGTGATTAACACGAAGCCATAAATAACAGGTAAGTTAATTCCAGAAAAGGTAAGGGTAGACATTTTTTCCGGGTAAAAAGCATTCAAAAAAACAAAGGTAGAATACAGGGCTACATAAAAGAAGAAAAAGACGAAACCTAAAGTTGTATGGTCGTTTTCGGGTGTTATGTTTTTATTCGGAATCACTTAGTAGCCCTTCCTTTTTAATCTCAAGGTTTAAATTAAATCCCAACCTTTTCGATATTCTCTTTTAATCAATGAATCGGCTTCCGGGCAATTGGTTGCTTTAATTTTATTTGCATCCCAAACGAGTTTTTTTCCGGCTCTAAATGCAACATTACCAAGATGGTTGGATTCAGTGAGCCAGCCAGAATACTCAAAATTACAGGTCGTTGGTGACCCTGTTTTGCAAGCTTGCAACCATTCAGCATAATGACCAATAGATTTAGGAATGAAAGGATCGGGCTTTTTAAAATCAATAAATTCTTTTTCGGGTAAGAGCGCATGCTTGCTGTAATCGGAAAGCAGCATTCCTTTGTCACCAACAAACAATACTCCGCTATTCCAAGCAGGAATTTTTCCTTCAATCAAATGAGGAGGTTTGTTTGCTCCTTGATACCAAACCATTTTAACAGCAGGCATATCTCCCCTTGAAGGAAATTCGTAGGTGGCCTGCATTGATGCGGGGGCAATTTCAAGATGAGGTTTTGGACCTGATGCCTCTATACTTGTAGGAGCCTTTAGTTTTAATGCCCAAAAAGGTAAATCATTCCAATGGCTTCCAAGATCCGACATTGTGCCATTACCGAAATCCCACCATCGATACCATTTAGGTCCGGGGAAATAAACTGTGTTGAATGGTCTGAAAGGGGCGGGGCCAACCCATAAATCCCAATCAAGTCCACTAGGGATCGGGCTAATTTCTTTTGGCCTTTCAGTTACATGGACAATATCACCATTCTTTTTTGAATCTTCGGCAGATTGTAAACCCCATGCCCTTCCTACCCATACATGGACTTCGCGAACCGGACCGATGGCATTCGTTTGAATAAGTTCGACTACGCGCCTGTAATTTTCAGTAGCATGAATTTGAATTCCCATTTGAGTTGCAAGATTGGTCTTGGCTGCAACTTCCCTGATAATACGAGCTTCCCAAATGTTGTGGGTAAGAGGTTTTTCGCAATAAACATGTTTACCAGACTTTAACGCAGCAAGGGTTACAAAAGCATGAGTGTGTTCACAAGTACTGACGACGACAGCGTCAAAATCTTTAGCACTTTCAAACATTTTGCGGAAGTCAGAGAACTTCTTGGCTTTATTGTGAGTTACAGAAGCTTTAGCAATAGCCTCTGAATTTACATCGCAAAGGGCAACGATATTTTCAGATGAAACCCCAGCAAGATTTCCTGCGCCTCTGCCCCCTGCTCCAACAATTGCAATATTCAGCTTGTTATAAGTGTCTTTTGCACGAATATAATTTGGAGCAGATAAAAGAAAACTAGAAGTACCGATCAATGAAGCATTAACGAATTTTCTTCGGGAAAAATTCTTTATCATGATAGTTCCTAAATTTACTCAGTGATTTCTAAACTGATTAGAAACTTAAGGAAGTTCCTTGATCTTTAACCCTTTGAATTCAATGGGCGATCCTTCAGATTCAAGACATAAATACCCGGTTTTAGGATCGCAATCTTTTCCACCTGAAACTTGTTCACCATTCACCCAAAGACGAACCTCGCCGTTGACTGCTTTGATGTAATAGTGGTTCCATTCTCCAACACCCTTGGAAACATTTTTGGAAGGGAAACTACGACTACCTTTTGGAGATTTTGGTTCAAATGGAGTCATCTTGGATTTTCCAACAGGAAAAACATCGCCATGAGTGGTGAACCAGTCAGACTTTTTCTTATTTGCTTTTTCGTAATTTTCAGCATAACCATGGTCGAGTATTTGAACTTCGATACCTGCTTTGGGAAGTTGATTTGGTTTAAGACCTTCCAAACCATCTTCACTAGCCCAAAGAAAAATCCCGGAATTACCAGCATGCTTCATATGGCGCCAAGTGGCAACCATTTCGAAATTAGTGTATTTTTTCTTACTTCTAGTAACACCAACTGGGGTTCCTTTGCAAAAGATTGTGCCATCTTTCCATATCCAGGTATCGGGATCAGTGTTAACATTTTGAAAGTCGGTTTCAGTAAGGGCAACCCAACCTTCACCGTCGCCAGTGATTAATTTAGCCGATTCTTGTGCAGTTGTACTGTTGCTAACGCAAATAAATGCGATCAAGCATAGAAACATAAAATTTTTGATAAGCTTCATAGAAATAGACATTTTAAAACTCCTCGGTTTGTGAATGAGTGAAAAGTACAGTTATTTCAGAAAGTCCGCTAGTTTAATCCTGTTAAGAAAGAAACATTTTATTTCTTTGTCGGGGAACCATTGAGAGAATCAAGATAAGAAAGTAAATCCGAAAACTGCTCAGGGGTAAGGTTATTAACAAGTCCAGCAGGCATCATTGAATTTTTCAA
Source organism: Planctomycetota bacterium (assembly GCA_003671255.1). Classification (GTDB taxonomy): domain Bacteria; phylum Planctomycetota; class Planctomycetia; order Gemmatales; family Gemmataceae; genus UBA969. The sequence goes on from QWPF01000002.1 coordinate 75,353, forward strand.
AGTAGTTCGTTCTTCGATCGAATCTTTATTAAGTTCCAAAGAAAGACCAGTGTTTTGTCTTAAAAGAATAAGTTGTGCGCTTTCACTTACAACAAATCCCGTAATAATTTTCCCGCTTTTAGTTGTAAAGGCAAGTGTTTCAAATCCTTGTGCAATCTTGGTATCGGGTTTTAAGATTGATTCAATCATCTCGTTTTTTTTGTATCGTTTACCTATATCAACCAAATGCGGACCTTTGGGTTGCAAACCGTTTGCATCGGTATGGCATGCAGAGCATGTATTGGAATTAAAAAGGAGTTTACCTTTTTCAGGCGAACCTTTTAAAGCCATTGCTTTTTCCATAGTGGTTTCAAAGCTAAGGTTTGCAATAAGATTAGGGTCTTTAGGATTAGCAACCGGAATAACAATTGGGGTTTGATTAATTTCTTTTGGGATTGAAACGGAAGCAAGATTTGGTTCATTTAATGGGATTTTATGAAGGGAAAGTTGTTTTGCGACTTCTGATTTTGATTTATCATCTAAACCAGTAATGCTTGTTTTAAGGAATTCGCCAATGCGTTTTGTTTGATCCCAAGGTTGTCTATCGTAATAAGGTCCACTGTTATCAGGCCTAGTGCCCCACCAATCGCCTTTATAAATAGCTTCTTTGAAATAAAGCCTAGTCAATGTGGTAAGAATATCCGATTTAATATTATTACCGGGCATAGAACTAAATTTTTGAATCAAACCCGATACTGCTTTATCATTATGCATGTATCGTAAAGCCCAAAAAGCTCCTGAAGTTACCTCAGTTCCAAGAGAATCTAGACAAGCTTGCGTTGAATCAGTTTCAACTAATGTTCTAACTGCAAGATGCGGAATTACTCTTTCCAAATCAGGATTAGCGTGGTTGATTGTTTCTTTGGGTAAGTTCTGCCCTGAAGTTCTCTTTGTTAAAGAAAGAACTTCTTTTGCAAGAGAATTATTGCGAAGCCTGCCTAATGAAATTAAGGCTTGGGCTTTTGCTTTGGGATTGTCACCTTTTAATGCATTTGAAAAAACATCCAAAGGCAATGGAATCTGTTTATCATCTATTATGATGAACTGTTCTTTATTTTTATCGGTGACTACTCTTAAAGCATGTTCTTGCATTTGCGAATCTTTACAAATTGAAAGCAGGAACGGATTTGCGTTTGCGCCATCAAGTTGTTTAAGCGTGTAAAGTGCTGCAACCCTGATTTCGGGAGTTAAAGTTTTATTAGAAGAAAGTGCTTCGAGCTTTGCTGTAATGTTTGAGTTTTTTCCTCGTCTTAAAATTTCTCGTTGAACTTTAATTCTTTGAACTGAACTGGGAGTATTCAGGCTCGCTATAAGAGTATCAACAGGCATCTTATTTAAATCCTGTAATGCAGAGGGATGAAATCCTTTGGGAATTACTCTTGCGATGAAACCAACATTTGGGCCACTGTAATTAAAATTGCCATTCTTCCAACTGCTTACATAAAGCGCACCGCTTGCATCAATATCAGCATCGGTAGGCCTGGGGATTTTAAGAAAGACTTCTTGATGAGGATTAAAACTTGCGCCGTTCGGAATTAAAGTATGTCGGTAAACTTCAGAGCGCCCCCAATCACAAGTAAAAGCAGAGTTTCCATAAGGTTTAGGCCAGCGATTATCATGGACATAAACGCCACCACACCCCGAACCGCCACCATAATCACCTAAAGGTGGCATGATTTCATCAGCAAAATTCATGTAAAGACTAGGATAACCATATTCAGCAGATTGCATAATGTGGTTGACTCGAACATTCCATCCTCCGCCATCATTTGTGTTATCTCTAGTAAAAATGTTCATAAAAGGATCAATGCAAACATCAAGAATGTTTCGTAATCCCCAAGCATAGATTTCCATATCTTTGCCATCTGGTCGTACTCGTACAACTCCGCCCCCACGCCTGCTAAGAGTCGTTCCATCTGATCCCTTTGCCTCAGAAAAGCCAAAGTCACCAACTGCGATATAAATCCAGCCATCAATTCCCATGTGAATATTATTTGTCGTATGATCGGCGCCTCTTTTTCCAACTTGATCGGTGCTAATACCAGAGATAAGAATTTCATGTCTATCTGAAACGCCATCGCGATTATCGTCATGAAAAACACTGAGAAAAGGTGGATGCAAAACCCAAAGAGATCCGTTGTCATAAAAGAGTCCACGGGGATGATCCACAGTTGCAAAAGTATTGAATTTGTCAGCTTTGCCATCATTATCGGTGTCTAGGCAACGAAGGATTTTTCCTCGACCTTTTTCTTTGCCCAAAGAACCCTGTTCATCAACTCCAACAAATAATTCCCCCGGAGAAGCCGTTGCAATGCATACGGGATAATTAACTTCAGGCGGTTTTCCAAAAATCGAAACTTCGAAATCGTCAGGAGCTTTTACATCCGCCAAAGTTGTTTCAGTATTATTTGGTGGAGTGTTGTTCTGGATATTATTGGTAACATCTTTAGGAAGTTCGGGCATTTTTTCTGCATAAGCTTCAAATTCCCAAATGCATGACCAATTAGCTGCATTACCCCCTACGCAAGTAATTCTGAGGTATCGCGCTTCTTTTACGGTTACGGAATGGGGGACTATTCTTAGTTTCTTGTCGTTGGCGGAATTATCAACAACCATAGTCCATTCTTTTTGATCCAATGAGCTTTCAACTTTGTATTGATAAGCAACATTAGGTTTTTCCCAATGAATACGAATGTTACTAATCTTTTCAGATTTACCTAGGTCGACCTGCCACCATTCATTTTTTGCTCCTGATGAAGCACACCATCGAGAACCTAAATCGCCATCAACTGCATTTTTGGAGAAGTTGTTCTTAACTTTTTCTTCAGAGGAGGCTTTGGTTTCTTTTCCATAGGCTAGGTTACCTTCTTTGCAGCAAGATTGACTAGGTTTTGCGGGTTCAGGTTTGATTTTAATTGCGATGTTTGCAAGTGCTTTGATTTCGTTGTTGGTTTTTTCATTGGTTTTGCGGAAATCAGTTTCATCAGTTCTGCCAACACTCCAAAGCAAACCTTTTGTAACGGTATCAAGATAAGTAGGATCAACCATGGTTTCGTTATAATGTCCGATGGTGGTTGCAAAAACCTTTCCTTTGCCATATTCATTGGTCCAGATACAAACCTGAGGTTGGCCATCAGCTTTTTTAGGTGCTTCAGCAAGGGGAACCGCCCGAGGCCAAACTTTAACCGTATGGTAAAGTTCGCCTTTACCAACTTCCCAAGTGTCGCCAAAACCCTTCATGATCGGATGGTTTTTCTGAAGGTTTTTAACCGTGTAACCATAGTGTGGTCCATGGTTAGGCGATTGAACTCCAGTAAACTCAAACCATTTGTCTGTACCAGTACGGTAACAATGCATGGAGCAATGAATAAGAACCGCAGGTAACCCTTCCCTGTGTGGTTTAAGAATTGTTTCAACCCAAGCTAAATCTTTTACATCTGCAAAACATTCATTATGAACAACAACATCAAAGCCTTTTGCCCAATCAGGGTTTTCATAAAGGGGTATTTTGGTGTTGGTGGTGCTCCCTCCTTGATGAACGATAGTCCATTCAACATCAGCACGAGCAGATATGCCTTGGGTTAAAATCAATTTTTGTCGCTCATAATCATGGCAACAACCGCCAGTTACTAAAAGAGCTTTGATTGGCTTCTTTTTGTTGTTGTCTTGTTTTTCATTGCCCCAAGCTGGGAGAAAAGCAAAAAGCACGGAGGTAAATACAAGAATTGAAAACCTGAGCATGTAAAATACCTTTTGAAAGGTTGGCGGTTAAAAATAATCCAGCATATTAAACTACTCCAAACTCAAGGTTTGCGAAAGATTGAAGTAGAATTATTCAGATTTTTTCAAACATAATGAAAACTAAGAAAACAACTATCAAGGTTGAATGATTAGGGATTCTTTTTGTTTTTTTGTGAATGATTTTATCTGGAATTCGCGCTTTAATGCTGCAGAATGACTAAAATTTTGTTGTAAATATACTATCTGAACAGGCCTTCTGCAACGAGTGTAGCGGGAGGCTTTGCCACAATTGTGAGCAAGCAATCGTTTGTTTACATCTTTGCTTATACCCGTGTAAAGTGAATTGTCTGAACAACGAAGCATGTAAACGACCCAGCATTTTTTCTTCATATGCTATTCAGGTTTAGATTAAGAGAAATTAAATTCACCTTGAGTATTTGAATCTACGCCATATTTAGCAAGGTATTTTTTAACATTGAGTTTTTTTTGAGTGTTAACTGAACTCATAAAACGGATAGAACCAAAAATTGGCCTTTCAGGGCCCCAAGGGCGATCGTATCTTCCCAAAACCCAGAAGATACCGCTATAAGAGTTAGGGTTTCGACCATCAAGAGCAAATCTATTGTTAAGTTCGATCATAACTTTGAGTGCTTCTTGAGGTGTTTCACACCATTCTAAAATCTTTTTCCCCCAAAGCATTCTTAGATAATTATGAATTCGTCCTTCATTATTTAATTGATTTTGAGCAGCATTCCACAGGGCATCATGCGTCTTGCAAGACTGAAACTCCTCTAGGGAATAGACAAAAGATCTTTTATCTTGGGCATGTTTATTCAGGCTGACTTTAGCCCAGGAAGGTAAAGAGTCGTAACGATCATAATCAAGAGTCTTTGAACACATGTTGTATCCAATTTCTCGCCAAGTTATTAATTGGTCGAGAAATGCTTCCGCAGCGGGACTCATATTCCACCACCCTTCCCTTTTTCCACCACCTTTTGCAGATAAGTGGGAAGGGTTCCACTCTTCTTGCTTAACGATTTGTTTAAAAACATGATGTGAAGAGATATGCCCAAAATGGAGATAAGGGGAAAGTTCACTGCGTACATTTTCATCAGGGTCATTTCCCAAATCTTTGTATTGAATAAGATTTGATTTCAAGAAAAGATCCAATGATTTTTTAGCAGCTTTAGAACCTCCTAAAATGAAAGATTCTTTTACAGTATGATCGATGTCGAGTGCCTTGAGAAACTTATCGTCCTTGGAGCGCAGTATGGGTAAAGCGGAGGGCCATTTATCCGTTAACTTTTTGGGTAGTTCCGATAGTTTTGGGAGATCAATTCCAGAGAGAGGATTTTGCTTGGGGAAAATGCTTAGATGATCTCTTAGATTGTTATGCAAATACGCCCTAAATGAAAATGCTGTGGTGAAAACGCGATCAGTAGATCTCATAGGTAGAATACCATTGGAATCTACTTTTTCAAATCGAACAGGAATTTGGTTTGAAGCTAAACGAATCATTGCTGGTATAAAAAAAGCAGGAAAATCATCTGTTACTACTACGCAAGATCTTTTCGCCAAAGATTCTAGCAGCCCTACTTGATCACCATGTTTGGGCTCTAAGTAGGGGTAATATAAAACGCCTTTATTTCCTTCAAGTTCGATAGCATTTGCATTATCTTTCATACCATCAATAACAAATTTATGAAACCTTTGGCTGGCCCAGGGGTAATTAATTCGAAGTGCTTCAAAAATAACCAAGGGCTTTTTTAATTCTACCGAATATTCAACCGCTCTTTGCAAACTATAGTTGAAATCGATTCTTCGATTTGCAATCATCCAGTAAAGAACAAAATCGCCCTCGTGGTTTAAAGGGCGATTATTGCATAAGGAAATACGAATTGGCGGGACAACAACAGACATAGAAATACCTTTTAATTCTTCCACGAAAATACAGAGAGTGTCTTTAGGTCGCGAATGAAAATCTGATCTCCACTAATAGCAAGGTGGGCCCAAGATTCACTCTCAGTAATCTCCCGGGTATCAAGAATTTTAAGCTCTTTTGGATCTGCCTCAATAAGGTAGAGGATTCCTTTTTGATCAAGTGCTAGTATCTTGTTTTTGTAAGCAATTAAGCTCCAATACTTTCCAAAAGATTTGGGGGAAGTCCATTTTGTTTCACCATTCGAAAGATCAACACAGGCAAATCTTTGGTTTTGCAGGTGCATGTAAGCAAAACCATTGATCACAACAGGAGTAGACATATAACCCTGAAGTTTGTTTTCCCAAACATCGGTTACATTAAAAGCTGAGTCATTTTTGCTGATTTTATAAAGCCAAGATTTGTTCTGATAAGTGCTGGTGAAGATCGTATCCCCAATAACGATGGGAGTGAAGATATTCATACCCCTAAAGGAAGGAACAACTTTAGACCAAAGCACTTCACCATTTTCGGGATTCAAGCTTGCAAGTTTTTCTCTAGTTTGAACAAGGAGTTGTTTTTGTCCGCCAATCGAAGTCATGTAAGGAGAAGAAAAGGCGCTACCATTCATGCCACCTGCATCTTTGAAAGCCCTCCAAATAACTGAACCGGTCTTTTTATTAAGCTTAAAAACGGATGCACCTGCCTGAACATAAACTGCATCGCCATCAACCAAGGGAGAAGACACAAATCCAAAACTAGGGGCAGGCGTTTTAAATTGCTCAACAAAATCAATGCGCCATTTCTCTTTACCATCCGTTGCGTTTAGACAAACAAGGACATCTTTAATACCTGCAACATACAAACAATCCCCATCAAATGCGGGCGTAGCTCTAATCCAACTGCCATTGGATCCAGCAAAAAAAGGCACTGACATAGCCCCTTTCCATTCGGTTGCCCAAACCTCTTTACCAGTTTTTCGATCATAAGCATGAACAACTTCTGATTCTTTGTTTTTAGTTTCTGTTGTGAAAACAAGTTGATCAGAAACAATCGGGCCAGAGTAACTTGGCCCCAGAGTTGCTTTCCAAGTTAATTGCAAAGAATCTTTGTTTAAAGTGCTGGGAAAGGAGTTGCCCAAATAAAAACCATCACGATTCGGGCCACGCCATTGGTTCCAAAGAAGGGGATCACCTGCAAATGCAGTTGAATAAAAACAAATAACAAAAGCTGTAGTTAGAAATAAGTAATTCATATTACGCTCCTAAAAAGTAAAACGATCATATCGTTCACAATTTAGGGTGCAAATGACGCACTGTCAAGCGGTAATACAAAATAAAGCTAAGGTATTAAACGCAATAACTACATGGTTCTTCCACCATCCACCACCATTACCTGACCAGTCATAAGATTAGTACCGGTCGCTAGAAATACTATCGCTGCTGCAATGTCATCCCCAGATGCAGCTCGTTTCATCGGAGTTAGTGCTAATGATTGTTCAATCATTTTAGGGTGTGGGGCAAGCCAACGAGTTAATACGGGCCCCGGGGCAACAGCATTTACTCTAACATCAGGAGCAAAAGCCTTGGCTAGCGATTTTGTCATGCAATTAAGTGCGGCCTTACTCATTGCATAAGGGATTGAACTGCCGTTTCCTGCTATGCCTGCAACTGAAGTAACATTTACGATATTGCCCTTTGATTTTTTCAATTCAGGCATGACCGCCCTGCAAGCATAAAAAGTACCTTTCATATTTACCGCAAAAATATCATCCCAGACTTGATCAGATAAAGCATCCAAGTCGTTGTGTTCGATAAAATGAGTTGTTCCTGCATTGTTTACAAGTACATCAATCCCGCCAAACATGCTTGCGCATTTTTTTGCCATCTCCTTTACTGCTTGATCATCAGCAATATTAGCTTTGTAGGGGATAGCTTCGCCCCCAAGCTTAATGATTTCAGAGCAAGTTTCTTCAGCCTCCTTTGCGGATCGAGAGTAGTTTACAACCACTTTGAATCCTTTGGAGGCCAAAAGCAAAGATGTAGATTTTCCAATACCAGTACCACCGCCGGTAATGATAGCCGCCTGTTTAAGCATATGTGCCTTTCGTATATTTATTTCTTGATTGCTTTCTTAGCAACTTCCTTGATTTCTGCAGGGGAAAGATTCCGTACTTTGATATCTTTGACCGCACCTACGGTATCATAGGAAGCGATACCAAAAGGAGTGGAAACATTACATTCAATACGAATCCCAAGTTTAACATCTGTTGTATCAAGATCGACTGTTTGCTCTTTATCTACCCATGTTTCGACCCTTTTGTCGGTGACCCGGATACGAATTTTATACCATTGGTCGTTTTTGTATTCGATACCCTGCCCAGTTTGATTTTCAGAAGCATCAATACCATCAATACTGGAAAGTCCAGTGACAGATCCGCCCCAGCCGCCTACTACAAAGGAACAGAAAGATTCACCAACTGGAAAAGTAGTGGTACAGAAAAAATCCCGCCCATCAACGCGCTTGCTTTCCAGGCTTACTTCGTAATTCATCTTGGGAAAATCTTTCCCATCATATGTAAGACCAGTCATTTTCGACCCTTTTTCCAAGATAATGACCCCGTCTTTTACCGAACTTTTCCCAGGCTTAAAAAAATCAGATTGCTTCCACCCTTTAAGTGTTTTGCCATCAAAAAGTGATTTCCATTCGCTCTTGTCACTTGCAGTTTGAGAAAATCCGGCCTGAACAACAATAATCGATCCCAAGCAAAGTGCTAAAAAAAAGGTACAAGACAAATTGGTTCTTGAAAAACTCATCATGGCAATCTCCTTGTTGGAAAGTTTCAACAACTTGAAATTACCCTAAATCATTGTTGTTTGGAAATCAAAAAGAGAAAGAAAAAATCTTAGCAAGGATCAATTAATATCAATGAGTAATGAAAGGACTTAATAATTGGAATTCTTATAACATCAACTGCGTGTTTTTAAAGACGAAAGGCCGCCATCCACAACAATAGTTTGGCCAGTAATCCAAGAATTTGCAGGATCCAGCAACCATACAACTGCAGAAGCAATGTCATCAGGGGACCCAATTTTACCAAGGGGATGCATTGAAATAGAAGCCTTCAGAGCATTCTCATTGTTTGTTATGGTTTTAGTTAAACCAGTGCTTACCAAACCTGGTGCGACGCAATTTACCCTGATATTTTTCGATGCATAAGTTGCGGCTGCTGATTGTGTCAGGCCTATTATCCCAGCTTTCGCACAAGCAATTGCTTCGTGGTTAGACAATCCCACCTTCGCTGCAGCAGATGAAATTAAAACGACAGACCCACCATGGCCCATCATGGATCTACATCCACTACGAATAGTTGCAAAAGCTGATGTAAGATTAGATTGGATTACAGATAAATATTCCGAATCAGATGTAATGTGTGCTGGTTTAAGTAAAAGTGAACCACAGCAATTAACAATCCCATCAATTTTACCCATAGTTTTTATGGCAAATTCAATTAAAGAATCCATCTGTGAAAAATCTGAGGCATCAAGTGTGAAGGATGAACAACCAAGCTCATTTGAAAAAGCTTCTAATCTAGATGAATCTCTGCCTGCTATTAATAGATTTGCATTATTTTTTTTTAGTATTTTGCAAACGACCGACCCAATACCACCATACGCTCCAATAACTAAAAAACAAGAATTATCAAACGCCATATAACACCTAAATTCTATTTATAAACCAATAAATTAGAAGACATTATTGGGGACTAATACTTTCCGAAGTTTATCCAGAGCAGTAAATTGAATTTGTCTTACGCGCTCTTTGGATAGTTTCAATAATTTACCAACTTCTTCCAAACTTGTAAGAGGTTTGTCGCCTAATCCGAACCTTTCCGAAAGAATCAATTTTTCTCTTTCGTCTAAGATGTCGCAATCCTTAGAAAAATATTTATCAAGAACTGCAAGTGAAGCGCCTTGTGAGGCTGGAGCACTAGAGTTTTTTGTAAAATCAAAGTTGTTACCAATCATATTATCAAGAGACTCACATTGAACTAATTTATCAGCAGTATGTTTATAATTAAGCCTTGATAAAGCTCGCATCAAGCAAGTAAAAGAATATGTGCTAAAACGGATACCCTTCCAAGGATTAAAAGCTGCAACAGCTTGAATTAAAACGATTGTGCAGTTACTAGAATTATCATCAGCCATGTATCGCATAGGAATCCATTTATTAACAGCTTTGAAAACCAGCTTGCAATTGCCTATTACTATTAAATTGCGGAGTTCAAGATAAGCGTTTCTCCAATATTTTTTCCTAGTTGTGTTTGTCTCATTGAAGAACCGAAAACCTGCGTAATGCATCCGTTTAGCAATATCTTTAGTGTAATCTTCGGGCATGTAAGAAGAAGAAAAATCAACCTTTGGGAAACTGGAGGGATGATAAATACTCAGAGCTTTTTTTGATTTAAAAGATTTATCAAAAATGAATTTAACACCGGAACCGGCAACCTGACTAGACTGATTAGCAATGGTTTTGACTGACATAATAAAGATTCTCCAACAAAAGGTTTAAATCGTTCTATTTAATTTACCGCAGAACGGAGGAGTGTCAACACAATTAAAACGAATTGAACGATTTATAAGTTTAATGGTTGTTTTGATGTTTTTTTGAATTACTAGATAACTATTGATAAATTGTGCTTATATTTAAGACATTTTAGTGTATTATTTAGTAGGAAATCTCACATAAATAGTGGAATGTTTTTAATGGATATCGCTCAATATGTATCTAGCCAAGCTGCAGCTGAAATTCTTGGCGTTAGTGTTTCTACCGTTAAGCGATGGGTTGATGACAATATTCTTCCTGCAAGTAAGACGCCCGGTGGTCACCGTAAAATCTTAGTCGCTGATATAATTCGGCTCTCAAGATTAGGGGTATTACCCGAAGGTGATTTTTCAAAATTACCTTTGGTAGCTGACCAACCTGATAGCGACCCAGCATTTCATATTTCGCCTGAAAACTTTTATCAAGCTTTGAGAAATCAAATTAGTTTATCTTGTAATAATATTCTTTTGTCTGCGTTTAAAAGCAAAATACCTGTAGAAAAAATAGCGGATGAGATAATTCAGCCTAGCATGGCGAGGATCGGCGAAGAATGGATGAACGGTACCCTTCCTATTTTTTTTGAACATTGTTCAACTCAACTTTGCTTATCTTCACTTTTAGAACTGCGCAGTTTGATCAATTCCAGAGCTAACAACCAGGGCCCCGTTGCAATTGGCGGTTGTACATCCAACGATTACCACCAACTTTCAAACATCTTAGTTGATGTTGTGTTATTGGATCTTGGTTGGAGAACTGTAAATATTGGGGGAAATACTCCTGTAGAGTCTTTTATCCATGGTATTGATCATTACAAACCAAAATTAGTTTGGATGGCTGTCACTCAGATTTCAGATGTTGATGCTTTTATAAAAGATAATGTGCTTTTATTTGAAAAAGCATGTAATTCTGATGCTGTCCTTGTGCTAGGTGGCCAAGGATTAAATTCTGATATTAGGAAAAAATTGAAGTTTCATTTTTATGGGGATACAATGAGCCATCTTGGTGACTATGCTCGGGGATTGTTTCCTCCAGTATCTTTACCTCAGCGCGGAAGGCCGCCTTCTATTAAACCTAGTTTTTGATTGCCTACCTGCCTAATAAGTTGATTGATATATAAATCTCTGTGATAATAATGACATTGTTAATCTTACTTGGGTATAAAATTGAATATTTTGAACCAACTTCTGTTTTTAGTTATTTTATCTGCAAATGAAAATAGTGAAGTTGATTATAATCGGGACATCAGGCCTATCATTTCCCAAAAATGTTTTAAGTGTCATGGTTTAGATGATTCGCATCGGAAAGGGAAATTAAGGCTTGATGACAGATCTCATGCTCTAAAAGGCGGAAAATCTGGTAGTCCTGCTATCATTTCTGGAAAGCCTGAATCTAGTGAATTATATTTGCGCATAATATCTTCTAATGAATCTGAGCAAATGCCTCCCCCTGCTTCGAAAATTTCTTTGACCACTGAAGAAAAAACCAAAATTAAAAAATGGATTGAATCTGGAGCTAATTACGAAACCCATTGGGCATTTAGATCCCTCGCTAAACCAATTATCCCAAAAATTATTGATAATACATGGCCTGCCAATGAAATTGACTCTTTTGTATTATCAAAACTAGAAACAAATAATAGGAAGCCTTCTCCAGCGGCGGATAAATATTCGTTGATTCGAAGGGTGTATTTAGACTTATTAGGCTATCCGCCTACCCCCTTGGAAGTTGATTCTTTTATAAATGATAAGCGGGCAGATGCTTATGGCAAATTAGTCGATGGACTTCTTCAATCAGAACATTACGGAGAACGGTGGGCGCGTAAATGGATGGATCTTGCGCGTTATGCTGATACCAATGGTTACGAAAAAGACCGTTACAGATCAATCTGGCCTTGGCGTGATTGGTTAATCAAAGCGATCAATTCAGATATGCCATTTAATGACTTTACCATTAAACAATTGGCGGGTGATTTACTTTCTAACCCATCTTCCGATGATATTATTGCAACCGGTTTTCATAGAAACACCATGCTTAATGAAGAGGGGGGGATCGATCCTTTAGAGTACAGATATTTGGCAATGGTGGATCGTGTTGCAACCACCGGCGTCACATGGTTAGGTCTCACTTATGGATGTGCCCAGTGTCATACGCATAAGTATGATCCAATTACACAAAAAGACTATTTCGGATTAATGGCTTTCATGAATAACACATCAGAAATTGATTACGATATTCCATCGGTTTCTATTACTGAAAAGCGAAATTTGATTAAAACACAATCTGCAAAGTTAAAATCGCAACTGCTTGATGTTTTTTTAAAGACATATAAAGTTGAAGATTCGAAAAATAAAAGCGCATTTGTTGATCAAAAGATAGAAAGTTGGATAGAGAAAAAGAGGAAATTAACGAATAACTGGACCATAATTAATCCAATCAGGATGAAATCGAATCTTCCAAAACTTTCTTTGCAAAACGATGGAATTATTCTGGTATCTGGGGACATTACAAAGCAGGATTTTTATGAGATTTCTTTTAAAACTGATTTGAAAAACATTTCTGCGATACGGTTGGAAGCACTGCCTGATGAAAATTTGCCAGGCGGTGGACCAGGATTAGCTTATTACGAAGGTCCTAAGGGTGACTTTTTTCTCTCGAATTTTGAATTGGAAGACCAACAAGGAAAGAAAAAGTTCTCAGATGCTAGAGAAAGTTACTTCAAAAATAATTTTGGAGGCAATCCCTCTTCTGCTAAGCAGGCGATTGATGATGATTTACAAACTGGTTGGTCTTGTGCAGCGAGATATGGCGAAAGGCATGAAGCCATATTCATCATTGATTCTAAAACTGAGTTGTCTTCTGAATTTAAAATTAAAATGACTTTTGGCAGACATTATGCGTGTTCATTGGGGAAATTTCGGATCTCTGTTTCTCAGGATCATTATGGTTTGCCATCAAATTTTGATGAAGATATTCAGAAACTCTTATTTAAACCTGTTTCGAAAATGAATAGTTCTGAAAAGGAAAGATTGATCGACGCATTCCTTTTTGATTCGCCAGAACTTAAAGCTGATGTGGATAAAATTAAACAGTTAAACCAATCAATTCCAGCTTTAGAAAAAACTTTGGTTTTTAAAGAAAGAGAACCTAGTAACAAAAGAATAACTTATCTTCATAACCGTGGAGAGTATCTGCAACCCACTGAAGAAATCCTAGCAGATACTCCTTCGTTTTTACCCAAAATTCCTCAAGGTGTAACTAAAGACCGGTTGGCTTTTGCGAAGTGGGTTGCTTCCGAACAAAATCCTCTTACTGCAAGGGTTTTTGTAAATAGAAACTGGCATACTTTTTTTGGCAGGGGATTTGTCAAGACAACCGAAGATTTTGGAATTCAAGGCGACTTCCCTTCTCATCCTGAATTACTTGACTGGCTCAGTAATTATTTTGTAGACAACAATTGGTCTATGAAAAAGCTTCACAGGCTTATTGTTACAAGTTCAACATATAAACAGTCTTCCTTGATTCTTGATGGTATTGATAAAGATAATGCTCTGCTTGCTCGGGGGCCACGAGTCAGGCTGGAAGCTGAAATGATCCGTGATTCTGTGTTAAGATCTTGTGGATTGCTTTCAACAAAAATTGGCGGTCCTAGTGTTTATCCTCCGCAACCAAAGGGAGTAACTTCTGAGGGGACTTATGGCGGTTTGAATTGGAAATCAAGTAATGGGGAAGACCGTTTTCGTAGAGCTATCTACACTTTTAGCAAAAGAACAGCACCATATGCCATGTTTAGCACTTTTGATGCACCAAGCGGCGAATCTTGCTTGGCCCGAAGAGAAGCATCCAACACACCTCTACAAGCGTTAACATTATTAAATGACATTGTAATAATGGAAGCTGCGCAGGGATTTGCCAAAACAATTACAACCAATCAAAAAACTTTAGACGAAAATCTTCATCTGGTATTTAGATCGATTCTGACAAGGCCCGCCAGTAACGAAGAGTTAACCCTTTTAAGGTATTTTTATACGACCACATTAATCCAATTAAAGCAAAACCCTGAAGCATTAGTGAAAATTACAGGATCTGTTCAGGATAAATCTATTGAACAAACTGCGTGGGTACTAATGGTTCGTTCGTTATTAAATCTTGATGAAGCATTAGTGAAAAGATAATTTCAGGAGAGTGTTATTTTGAATGCTGCTCGACGATGGTTTTTGAAAGAGTGTGCTCAAGGTATAGGCAAAATTGCCTTAGGAAGCCTTATTTCTGGGGGCGCGATTGCTGGTGTTTCTGCAAAGAAACCTCCGATTAAACCCAAAGCTAAAAATGTTATTCACTTATTCATGGCTGGTGCCCCAAGCCAGCTTGATTTGTTTGATTACAAGCCTCAATTATCAAAGATTGAAGGAAAGCCAATCCCACCTAGTGTTATTGGCAATCAAAGATATGCGTTTATTCGTTCTGATGCAGCGGTTCTGGGACCAAGATTTAAATTTTCAAAACATGGAAATAGTGGAATTGAGATTGCTGATACTTTGCCTTGGTTGGGGAAAATTGCAGATGAAGTTTGCATTGTTAAATCAATGCGAACTGACCAATTCAATCATGCTCCTGCCCAGATCTTCTTTAATACTGGTTTCCAGCAACCGGGACGACCCAGCATCGGTTCATGGGTTGTTTATGGGTTGGGGAGTGAATCCCATAATCTTCCGGCTTTCGTTGTCATGAGCACAGGTAGTGGAATCAGTGGTGGATCTGCTTGCTGGTCGAGTGGGTTTCTTCCAGGAATTCATACCGGGGTACGATTTCGTAATCAAGGCGATCCTATTTTAAATATTTCCAGTCCTGATGGTATAACTTCAAATATGCAGCGGAGCTCAATCGATCTTATTCAGGATTTAAATAAACTTGGTTCTCAAAAAAGTTTTGATCCTGAAATTCTTACTCGAATTGACCAATATGAAATGGCTTTCAAGCTTCAAACTTCTGCTCCAGAGTTAATAGACTTGAAATCTGAATCAAAACAAACATTTGATCTATATGGCTGTGATCCTGATAAACCCTCTTTTGCACGAGCTTGCCTTTTGGCTAGACGAATGATTGAACGGGGCGTTCGATTTATTAATATTTATCACGAGGGATGGGATGCGCATTCCGATGTTCAAGGCAATTGTAGAAATAATTGTAAAATCACGGATCAAGCAAGTAGTGCGCTTGTCATGGATTTAAAACAGAGAGGCATGCTTGATGATACTTTGGTAATATGGGGTGGTGAATTTGGCAGGACTCCAATGGTTGAAACTAGTCAAGCTTTGGGCAGGTCCCTTGGCCGTGACCATCATCCCCAAGCTTTTTCCCTTTGGATGGCAGGCGGTGGTATCAAGCGGGGGGCAACTTATGGGGAAACTGATGAACTTGGGTTTCACATTATCAAAGATCCTGTTCATGTTCGTGATTTACATGCAACGATTTTGCATTTGCTTGGTTTTGATCATGAAACTTTTAGTTATAATCTTCAGGGGCTTGATTTCAAGCTTACAGGAGTGGAGCACGCTTCTATCGTTAAAGGTATTTTATCTTAGGCATATATAGGCGGATTTATGAACATGCGAATTATTCCACTTTCTAAAATGATTATTATGCCTTTTATCGTTTTAATTTTGGTCACACCATTTACACGAGCTGTTGAAATTGATTTTAACAGACAAATTCGCCCCATCCTTTCTGAGAATTGTTTTCAATGCCATGGGCCAGATCAAACACACCGTAAAGGTAATTATCGGCTTGATACTAAAGAGGGAATTTTTGCAGTTGGTAAATCAGGATCTAAAAATATTTTGGTGCGAGATGCAAAAAACAGCGAATTCTTTCACCGAATTGAAGCAACTGATCAAGCGATTATGCCCCCCATCAAGTCTGGTAAAAAACTTAATGCAGACCAAATCAAGTTAATTCAACAATGGATTAATGAAGGCGCAAATTATGGTGAGCATTGGGCTTTTGTTGCTCCAAAATCCAGCGCTGTTCCCGCTGTTACCAACAAGCAGTGGATTAAAAATCCTATCGATGCTTTTGTCCTTAATAAACTTGATTTAAATAATATCAAACCTTCGCCTCAAGCTTCCAAAGAAATTTTAATTCGAAGGTTGACTCTCGATTTAATTGGCTTACCCCCAAGCTTAAAAGAAGTTGATGACTTTCTTCGCGATGATTCTCCAGAAGCGTATGAAAAAATTGTCGATCGTTTGCTTGCTTCAAGTCAATATGGTGAACGAATGGCCATGCAGTGGCTTGATTATGCAAGGTTTGCTGATAGTAATGGCTTTCAAACCGATTCAAGTAGAAGTATGTGGCCCTGGCGAGATTGGGTCATCAATGCCTACAATAAAAATATGCCATTTGATCAGTTTACCATTGAGCAAATTGCTGGTGATATGCTCCCTAATGCAACCAAATCTCAAATCATTGCAACAGGTTTTAATCGAAACCATAGGCTTAATGGTGAAGGCGGCCTGATTGCAGAAGAGTGGCGTATTGAGAATGTGATCGATCGGGTTGATACCACCAGCCAGACTTGGTTGGGCCTTACCATTGCTTGTGCTCGATGTCATGATCATAAGTATGATCCTATATCTCAAAAAGAATTTTATCAATTTTTTGCTCTATTTAATAATCTTCATGAAAGTGGGACTTTGGCAGGTAATAAAACAGGTGGTAATACTGATCCTGTTGAGGAAATTGAACTCCCTTTGCAAAGTGAAGAATCATTAAAAATTCAACTTGCAATCAAAGAGCAAGAAGCTTTAATTCTAAAACTTGATGGAAAAGTAGATGATCTGATCAAGGAATGGGAACCAACATTTAAAGCGAAAACTAAATCAACTGATAATGTTTGGATTCCTTTAACCCCTATTAATGTAAAATCAGAAGGTGGCGCAAAATTCAGCAAGCTTTCAGATGGATCTTATCTTGCTGCAGGAAAAAATCCGCCTAATGATGTCTACACCATTATTTCTCCCATTTCCAAGGGTTCTTTTTCAGCAATTTTGTTGGAATGCTTTCCAGATCCCTCCTTGCCCAATCAAAGTTTGGGACGGTTTTCTAATGGGAACTTTGTGCTCTCAAAAATTGAAGCAGAGTTATCTTCCCCATCTTTAAAATCACCTCTTAAAATATCTTTCAATAAAGCGATTGCGGATTATTCGCAGAAAGGTTGGGATATTACTAATGTCGTAGGCAATGATTCTTCCAAAGGCTGGGCTGTTGATGGGCCGACTCGACGGGATAATACTAAAGCTATGTTTGTATCGCCTCAGTTGGTTGATATTCCGGAAAATGCCACAATAAAAATTAGTTTGTCTCACCAAGCTTTATCCCAGCATAATATTGGTCGTTTCAGGATTGCTATTTCATCAGTTCCAGGAGAATTAATTACCCTCAATGGTATTCAGATACCCCTAAATGTTACTAAAATAATTGATATTGATATCCAGAAAAGATCTGTCCAACAAAAAGAAGAACTTAGAAAATATTTCAAAACTTCTTCTTTCAATGAATATAAAGTTGCAAGCGATAAACTTGTGATGCTTAAAAATAATCTTTCAGAAAGTAAGAAAAATATCCCCGGTGTTATGGTAATGAAAGAAGGACCAGTTAGAGATACTTTCATGCTAATTAGGGGCGAATACGACAAAAAAGGCCCTAAGGTGGTTTCGGGACTTCCTTCGGTTCTGCCACCTCTTCCAAAAGATAAACCTATGAACCGTTTGGGCCTCGCCTATTGGATGGCGGACTCTTCAAATCCTTTGACTTCTAGAGTTTGGGTCAACCGGATGTGGGAGAAGTTTTTTGGATATGGTTTAGTTCGAACCAGCGAAAATTTTGGAGCTCAATCAGAATTTCCTACGCATCCCGAATTACTTGATTGGCTTGCAACTAAATTCGTTTCATTGAATTGGGATATGAAAGCCATGCAAAAATTAGTGGTGATGAGTTCGGTTTATCAACAGTCTTCCAACCTTAATCCCACCTTGCTAAATATTGACCCTGAAAACCGACTGCTTGCAAGAGGTTCTAGGCTTCGTCTCTCAGGCGAAACTCTTAGAGATCAGGCCCTTTCGGCAAGTGGGTTATTGGTGAATAAAACGGGCGGTCCTTCCGTTCGCCCTTATATGCCTGAAGGTGTTTGGGATGAAACAAGTCGTTACGGCGATCTTAGAAATTACAAAAATGACAAAGGCGAAGCCCTTTACCGAAGGACAATGTACACGATTTGGAAAAGGACAGCAGCTCCTCCAACGATGCTTCTTTTTGATGCGCCTAACCGTGAAGCTTGCAGCGTTAAACGGTCTAGAACAAATACCCCACTTCAAGCGTTAGCATTATTAAACGAAGTTACTTATGTTGAAGCAGCCCGAAAACTCGCTGAGAAAATGATTCGAGAAGGTGGTAATACACCTGATGATAAATTAATCACGGGTTTTAGAATCGTCACAGGCAGGCGCCCTGATGCATCAGAACTTGCGATATTGCTCAAAGGGTTTCACAAAGATTATGCAGAATTTAAATTGAAACCTGAAAATGCAAAGCGATTTACCTCATTGGGTGAATCTCCACTTGCTAATACGATGGATATTTTTGAATTGGCAGCTTTTACCTTATCTGCCAACATTCTTCTAAACCTAGATGAAGTAGTAAATAGAGAGTAATTTTGGTACCTTTTTTTAGGCGTGATAGCAATGAAACTTTCAAGTCTTTTGCAATTTCAAGATCAATTGAACCGAAGAACTTTTTTTAAAGGCGCTTCTTCGGTGATGACTGCTGCTGCAATGAATTCCTTATTGCCCCAGGATTTATTAGGAAATACAACTAACATTAAACCCAAAGCGAAAAGGGTTATTTATTTATTTCAGTCTGGGGCACCTTCCCAGATGGATTTGTTTGACAATAAGCCTGCAATGATTGCCAGAAAAGGGGAGGATCTTCCTGATTCCATACGAAAAGGCCAACGCCTAACAACTATGACTTCAGGTCAATCCAAATTCCCTATCGCACCTTCAATTTTTAAATTCGCAAAACATGGAAAGTCTGGAATGGAGTTAAGTGAATTAATTCCTGCAATATCTTCTGTCTCTGATGAATTAACCCTTGTTCGATCCATGCATACAGAAGCAATTAATCATGACCCTGCGATTACTTTTTGCCAAACAGGTTCTCAATTAGCTGGAAAACCAAGCATTGGTTCATGGGTCAGTTATGGATTAGGTAGCGAAAACAAGGAACTTCCAGCCTATGTTGTTCTTACCTCGTTTGGTAGTGGCAGGCCTGATGATCAACCTCTCTATGATCGTCTTTGGAGTGCTGGTTTTCTTCCTTCAAAACACCAAGGAATAAAATTTCGTAATAAAGGCGATGCCGTTTTGTATTTATCAAACCCCGCGGGTTTGGAATCCGGTGCAAGAAGAGATTCGCTTGATAGAATTGCCGCTCTCAACAACAAACATTTTGATGCTGTTGGTGATCCAGAAATTCAAACAAGAATAAGCCAGTATGAAATGGCATTTAGAATGCAAACTAGTGTTCCTGATTTGCTCGACATTACCAAAGAACCCAAGCACATCATGGATCTTTACGGCCCCGATGTTTCCAAACCTGGAAGTTATGCTTCCAATTGCTTGCTGGCGCGAAGGCTTGCGGAGCGTAATGTAAGATTTATACAGCTCTTTCATATGGGCTGGGATCATCATGGCGGATTGCCTAATGCTATTCGAGGGCAGTGTAATGATACAGATCGGGCAACTGCAGCTTTGATTACTGATCTTAAACAGCGAGGACTATTGGAAGATACCCTGATAGTCTGGGGAGGGGAATTTGGTCGAACCATTTATTCGCAAGGCGGTATTACGGAGAATAATTATGGGAGAGATCATCATCCCCGTTGTTATTCTATTTTACTCGCAGGGGCAGGTATTAAAAAAGGTTTTACTTATGGTGCCACAGATGATTTCTGCTACAACATCACCGAAAATCCTATCAGTGTATATGATTTAAATGCAACAATTTTAAACCAACTTGGAATGAATCACGATTCATTGACATTTAAATTTCAGGGACTTAATGCCAAGTTGACCGGTGTAGAACCTTCAAAAATTATTAAAGATATTTTGATATAATAAAAGCTTTTGTGTAATTAAATCTTGGAATTAAACAAGGTCTTTTACTTTTAGTAGTTGTATTCCAAGCTGAAATTAAGGCCTTGAGCCCAGATTGCGCTTTGGGCCATGCTAAGTGAAGGCCTAGCTGGTCCGCCAGTTGTTGAAGAGCCAGGAATAAGATTTGGGTTAATCGTAGTATCAACCATGTTTGCAGATCTTACCACACCGCTCCAAACCAAGAAGTTGTATCCCAAACTCGCCTTAATTGAATCGGTAATCATGTACCCTGCTCTGGTATTTAATTGTGGGATAATCGAAACAGCCTTATTGCCTACATCTCCAATATTACTGGATAAAGCGTAAAGCCCACCAACCGAACTGATGCTGTCGGTGCCTGGTACAAAGGTTGTGGTGCTACCATTAATTTTCACATTACTTTGAGTAATCCCCAATGCAATGCGAAACGAAGATTGAAAAGAGAATTTACCGGTGTTGTATTCCCCTGCGAATCCTGTGTCAAAACCATTAAATGTATTCGATGAGCTAAATCTGTCTGATGCATTGATTGTGGTACCAACTGCAACGAAATTTGTATTATCAGGGTTTATGCTAGTTAAGTTTGAGTCAATATTTACCTTATCAGAGAAAGTCATTGCGCGGTAACCAACAAGGGCATCAAGTCTAAAATTGCTAGTTTGAAAAGAGGTAAGATTCTGTCTTAAACCAATACCGCCGCCTACAAATCCGTTGGTTGCAACTTGAGCAGAAATACTCCCGGAAACATCGCCTGGATAAGCAATGCGAACAGCAGAAGGTGTTCCGTCAAGCGCATTATTAAATGGGCGTGCAAGAATTGTAGAACCATCTGAGACTTGATTGTATGATTCGGTGAGATTCTGCAAGAAAAAGAAATCCGCTTCGACCGCAATATCTTTTGCGTTATCAAGCCAATAACCTGCGGAGAACTTTCCACCAGTACGCATGCCATCATTGGCCCATGCCCCCCCGATGATTGTTGAGGTGCCAGGTGCTCCTAGTACTCCAGCTTGGCTTGCGCTTGTTCCGGCAGGATTGGTGGTTGCGATTGCGGGTAAATTTTGGCCCCTCATCCACCAAAGTAAAAATTCTGCATCAGCCCATGATTTGCTTCTGGCATTTGGTTGAGCATTATTAAGTGCGTCGTTTACTTCAGCGACTTCGGTTTTGCTGGCTGCAGGTGCATTATCACCGGGTAATTCTTTTTGACCATAAGCCAATGAAGTGATCGCCAACAATGCAAATAAAGCCTTCAAGTTTTTCATAATTATCTCCCAAGACCATGCAAAAAGTTTGGTAGTTTTCATTACACTTAAATAAATGCCTACCACCACACAATAGTTATCGGCAATAAGCTGGGTCAACTTTGCTAATTTTGTGGAAAAGAACAGTTGTACCAAATTTAATTGGAATTATAGATATAGGGGTTGTTAGGTTGGTGCGAGGCGGGGGTTTGGGCGTGTTTGTTTTGGAATATTAAATATTTTTGATCATTTTTCAAGCTCCCGCCTATAATTTATTAAGCATTATGCCGATTAAGTAATCCGTAGGGATTGTTCAATGATTTCATAGATGGCTTTATTTTTACTTGGAGAGATATAGATGTTAAACAAATTTTTAAAGTTGTTAAGAGGCGCTGATGTTAAGAAAAGCAAGAAGCCATCTAGGTTATGTTCATTTAGGCCTGAGTTAGAATCTTTTGAAGAAAGAATTACCCCCACAACAAATATCATATTTGCCAACGGTTTGCTCACTGGTTCTGTCATAGTTGATGGGGGCATCAAAGGTGTTTCGGGGGTGAATATTGGAATTACAGGCGAAACCACAACTGGTCGATCCGTAAATTATTCCATCGTTACTAATGCAAATGGAAATTTCTCCATCGATCAACTTCTTCCAGGTGCTTACACAGTTACTCGATCAACTCCTGCAGGATTTTTATCTGGTACAACTGCAACCTCTGCTCAATTAAATATTGTTGAAGGGCAAAGCATAACCCAAAATCTTGGTCTTGGTGGGCTTACCCCTGCAAAAGTTTCCTTAGGGCTTTGGGCCACAGGTGTAAGTTCCGGGGTAACAGCCCCTACCGCTGGCTCGGGTACTGCCACCGGTTTTACCATGACTCAGATAAAAGCATTTACTGACTCTACCGTCGCAAAAAATTCAACCACTTATTACAATCTTGCTCCTTTTAATTTAAGCCCTGATACCACAAATACCACCATTACTTTCAATACATCCAAAGGTGCGATTGATGTGACTTTATTGGATTCTGCTGCGCCAGTTTCTGTAACTAACTTTTTAAGCTATGCTCAAAATAGTGCTTATACAAATGATTTATTCCACCGTATGGCAAATCTTTCGGGCTCTGGCGCCTCCCAAATTCTTCAGGGTGGACAGTTCACCACAAATTCAACTAATAGCACAGTCTCTAGTTTTACTGATGTAGCAACTTATCAGCCCATTGCTAATGAATTTGATGCTTCTCGCCCAAATAGCATTGGCTCTTTGGCAATGGCACGAACATCTGCTTTAGATAGTGCTACAAGCCAATTCTATTTTAACCTTACGGATAACACAAGTTCCCTTGGTCAAACTGGTAATGGCTATGCAGTATTTGGTAATGTTGCTAATTCTGCTAGCTTGACAAATCTACAAAGTTTTGCGACTAGTTATACTCCGCAAGCTGGAACTATTAATGGGAATGTACTTGCTTCGTTACCTGCTCTTACCGGTGCTAGTGTTCCCAATAATCCCGTAGGTACAGCAACAACTAATTTGGCACTTACGAATACGATTACAGGTGCTACTCCAACAGGGTTTTTGAATTATTTAGTATCAAGTAGTGATACATCAATAGTCACCGCGACCATTGGAAGTTTAAACGGAACTTTTTCACCTAGTCAGGTTCAGTTGGTTGCAGGTGGAAATGCGGGAACAGCAGTAATTACTGTTACGCTGATCGATAACCGTAATGAAGCAACGATTAAAACCTTCAATGTAACTGTTCAGTAATCGATAAGTAAAAACTAATAAAACCAGTGGGGAGATAAATAACCCACTGGCTTTATTTATTTAGTGGCGTTTAATAACCATCAAGGGCATTAAACCAATCAAAGATAAAATGTTTTGCATCAGTAGTATTTTTCAAATCGCCAAATATTTCGCCATTCGAAGAACGATAAACAATGTTTTCTAGCGCCCAGTTTTCTTTAACAAGCCTGTAAATAGCTTGCCATTGTAGAAAAGATTCCGATTCATTGTTTAAAACAGCGTTAGAAGCAAGTTCTGTAGTTTCAAACTCTTTTGATGTTTTAACTTTGGCTCGAAATTTGATCACAGCAAAATATGGAATAATTTTATTCCCTGTACTTGTGGTTTCTATGTTGTAACTAACAAGCTCAAACTTGCGTTTGAAAAAAGTTGTTTTAGTGCCATTACTAACTGCGATAACCCTTTCAGCAGTTCCCTTGGAGTTCAATTGGTCGAATTTTTTTCGGATAAAAGAG
>QWPF01000020.1 GCA_003671255.1 Planctomycetota bacterium
GGTTTTGAAGCTGAAAAGCCCCTGCCTCTTTGGTTTCGGGTTTGCCACCACCTGTAGAACCCTTGAATTGAATCTTGTCATGGATTTTGATGCCGTTGTGGTAAATCGTCGCTTCCGCAGGAGCAGTTTTTTTACCAGCCTCATCAAACTTTGCAGCTACATAATTAATATCGTAAGTCTGCCAAACAAGGGGAGGAAAACAAGCATTAACGCTAGGTTCGAACTGGGTGTAGATACCACCACACTCGTTGTTTTTACCTTCGAGGCCAAAACTGTCAAGGATTTGCACTTCGTAGCGATCTTGCAGATAAAGGCCTGAATTCGCACGGCCTTGGCCTGATGCCTTGGGCATGTAAGGAAGTCTGAATTCCATATGAATGGTAAAATTGGTGAACTTTTTCTTGCTCGAAATTCCATTATTGAGAAGGTTGCCTTCGACAAGTTTGCCGTTACTCCACTCGTCTGCATTTTTGCCATCAAAGAGAACAACAGCGCCCTCAGGTGCGGCTTTGCCAATGCTTGGGCTAGTGCGTTCGACTTTGGCCATTGCGAGATCGAGTTTCATGTTGTCTTTGATGCTTAGTTTGCCATTTTGAATGGTACCGGAAATATCTTTCCCCGTAATTTCAACTTTGCCATCCTTGGTTGCAGCGGTGAGAAGCATGGGCTTTACGGAAGGATCAAATCCAGTCTGGCCAGGTAAACCACCAGTATGAACTTTGATCATGAATTTGCCATCACCCTTGGCGACGACTTGTGCGCCAAACTTTTTAGAGCCTGAATTGAGGGTAGCGGATCCTTCGTACTCACCTTGAAGGGCAAAGTCTGGGCCCGCCTTGGTAGCATCCGTCTGGCTTGGATCTTGGGCAAAACCAAGAGAGAAAACAGCAAAGGAAGAAGCTAAGGTGAAGGCGAAAAGGCGTGACAAGTTCATCGATGATCTCCGTAGGTAAAAAGAGTAGGCAAGAAGTAATGTTTTATCACAGATTGCAGAGTCTGCCAGCAAAAAGAGCAGGTAATGTCCGGATTTATGAAATTGGCAGGATAAGAAGAGAAGTAATTAATCTTGGGATTCGGGCGGGATGCTTCGGAGGATCTCCCTGCGCCAATCGAGTTGGTGAACCGGCCAACCCGCAACTTGCCAACCCTGATCATTTACTTTTTTGGGCCTACTGTTCTCGTGAACATAATTTAAAACCATGGATTCGGTTGGAGAAAGAGTTTTAGGTGGATTGCAGCAATTACTTTTGCGCTTAAAGATATGTCCATTATCTACAATAGTAATGATGCAAGGGCTATCGAGGTCGAGCATTCGCAAGGCGATAATTTCGTAGGCAGGGGTTTTGAAGATGCGTTTGAGTTCCAATAGGTCGTAATCCACAGATAAAGCAAGGGTTTTTAACCATTGTGTGGGTGCGAGAATGCGCTGGGCAATGAGATTGATAAAAGAAATGCCTTGGGCCGCCTGAGTGTCGTTGGATTTTTCCCAGCGAAGCTTAGCTTCTTTTTGTAAAGAGCTAGCAAGAGATTGGGCAGCAATCCATTGTTTTTTGACCTCTGCGCTCTCTGATTCTTTCGGATCGAAAACTTGAACGGATTTTTTTGAGTGGATTGATGGCGCATCTAACTCGAGTAATTGCCAAGCCTTGGCGTTGAGAAGTGCATAAGCATCGATGGGAGGTTGATGTAAAGAAGCTTTTACCAAGAATTCTTGGACTAGGTTGTCCAATAAAAGATGGAGATCGTAAAGCGGTGTATCAATCAATGGAAACTCCTTACATCAGCGCTATGTATACATAAGTATAGGTACCAGGGAGCAAAGGCAAGGGGAATAGTTTGTAATGCATGAAGAAAATGCTTGACCTTTGATTTGAGTGGGGTAAAATGATTGTGAGACGCAATCTCAACAAGATGTGGGACAGCCAACAGTATGAATGATATTCCTCTAGCTATGCTTGAATCTGGTGAATGGGCCGAAGTTACGGATGTTTCGGGTAACCCTAACATTGTATCGCGCCTTTCCGAGTTAGGTGTGATGAATGGTTGTAAACTTTGCATGTTGCAGCAGGGGCAAACTTGTTTACTCAAAGTTGGTGAATCAAGGCTCAGTTTGGGTTGTCTTTTATTCTGATTGCACGATCATGGTTCGCCCGGTTGTTTGATTTCCTCACTCCACAAATAAACCTCCTTTTTTCCAGAGATCTTTTTCATGCCTACGCTTGATCAAGTCGCTATCGGTTGTAAAGGAATTATATCTTCCATTATTGGGGAAGATGCAACAGCTCAAAGGTTGATGGAAATGGGAGTCATTGAGGGTGAGCCATTTGAATTAATTGCTTCTGCACCCATGGGCGATCCCTTGGAAATAAAAGTGCAGGGCTATCGTTTAAGTATTCGCAAGTCTGAAGCGGCCCTAGTTCTGGTTCAAGTTTCCTAGATGGTTTTTCTACCCATGAATGAAATCACCGCGCCATCAAAATCATTTCGAATTGCACTATTGGGAAATCCCAATACAGGTAAAACCACTTTGTTTAATGTGCTTACCGGGCTCAATCATCGAGTTGGGAATTACCCAGGCGTTACGGTTGAAATAAAAAAAGGCAGCTTTGTTCATCAATCCAATGCAATTGAAATTCTGGACATACCAGGCACCTACAGCCTTGCGCCCCGCAGCCCTGATGAGCTTCTTTCAGTCGAATTGGTTCTAGGATTAAATCCACTAGAAAAGGTACCAGATGCCTTGTTGGTAATTGCTGATGCTTCAAATCTGGAAAGAAATTTATACCTCGCAACTCAAGCTTTTGAAACCGGATTACCAGTGATTTTGGCACTTAGCATGGTGGATCTTGCCACTGCATCTGGCGTGAAGATCAATTTCAATTTGCTTTCAGAAAAGCTGGGAATACCTGTTGTCGCAATTCATGCCTCAAAGCGCAAAGGTCTGGATGAGCTGAAAAATGCCATCGTTGCGTTGCAAACTGAAAAGCGCATGCCGCCCGAACCTGTGTTTTCGAAAGATGTGGTAAGGTGCAGGGCAAAAATACTTAGTCTTTTGGGTGATAAAGGTTCACTGTTTCTTGCAGGGCGATTGCTCTTCGAGACCGATGGGTTTCTGGCCCAGCAGCTTGAACAAAAATTATCTCTCAGCCTAATCCCAGCTATTTTAGAATGCAGGACAGAACTTAAAACGCTTGGAATTAATCTGGTTAGCATCGAAGCTAAAAGCCGTTATGCCTGGATTCGTGAACTGGTGCAACCTTGCATAAGTAAACCTGAAAGCAAGGTGACCGGGTTTACAGATAGAGTGGATCGGATTCTTACGCACAAAGTCTTTGGTATGTTCTTTTTCTTTCTGATCATGTTTTCGATGTTTACAGCATTATTTGTGCTGGCGAAACCATTGATGGAATGGATTGGTGAAGGTAAAAACCTTGTAGGGCAGGGGTTGGAAAATGTTCTTCCCGATGGGATGTTACGAAGTTTGTTGGTTGATGGATTGTTGGAAGGTGTTGGGGGTGTGGTGGTGTTTTTGCCCCAGATTGTCATCCTATTTGGTTTTCTTTCTGTTCTTGAAGATTGCGGTTATATGGCTCGTGCTGCATTTTTAATGGATCGAGTTATGGCGAAATGCGGGCTTAGCGGAAAATCTTTCATTCCACTTCTTTCCTCCGTGGCATGTGCTGTTCCTGGGGTGCTTGCAACCAGAGTCATTGAAGATAAAAGAGACAGGCTTGCTACTATTTTGGTTGCACCCTTGATGAGTTGCTCTGCACGGTTGCCCGTGTATGTGCTTTTTATCGGTGCGTTTTTGACCGAAGGGTACGGTTGGTGGTTTCCCGGGATTGTACTTTTTTTGATGTACGGGATTGGCTTTGTAACCGCGCCACTTGCTGCAATGCTATTTAAAAGCACGATACTCAAAGGGAAGGGCGCGCCCTTTTTGATGGAGCTTCCTGTTTACAAAACGCCTTCTTTTTCAGTTGTTTTTGCAAGAGTATATGAGGCATCGGTGTCGTTTTTGAAAAGAGCAGGGACTTTGATCGCTGCAACCATGGTGCTCATCTGGGCTGTTTTATATTTCCCTTATGTTTCTTCGACAGGTGAGAATTATCCCGAACGCATTGCTGCGACCGAAAATAAGGCGGAGCAAGATGCTCTTTTATTAGAATGGAAAAAGAATAGTTTTCTAGGCAGAGTAGGCCAATCAATCGAGCCAGTGGTCAAACCTCTAGGCTGGGATTGGCGCATTGGGGTTGCAACTCTTGCCAGTTTCCCAGCAAGAGAAGTGGTGGTAGGAACATTGAGCATTGTTTTTGGACTTGGTAAAGATGCGCAGGACGAACAACAGCTTTTGGAAATTCTCCAGAAGGCGCGCTGGAATGATGATCCAGATCAACCTTTATTATTTAATGTGCCCTCTGCGCTTTCTTTGATGGTATTTTTTGCACTTTGCTGCCAATGTGGTTCCACTCTGATGGTCATCAGGCAGGAAACAGGTACTTGGTTCTGGCCTGCATTTACTTTTATCTACATGACGAGTTTGGCTTATTTGGCAGCGATGCTAACTTTTCAAGTTGGTATACTATTCTTATAGAAGGCGTTAAGTTCAGAGGTTTTGAAATCATGGACTGGCAATCTGTCGCAGTAATGATCATCGTGGTTTTTTCTGCCTGCTATCTGGGTAGAAAGATGTCGAGTAAATCCGGATGTACAGGCGGTTGCTGTGGCGCTAAGCCTCTGGAAAAACTTCGCTCGGAAGAATACTGGGTTGGAGAACTTAAACTTCGCTCAGGAATCAAAAGATAGATAAGTTTTTGTAATTTGGGTTAATCACACCTTATAAGTAACATTGTTTGTTACACATTAAGCCAAAGTCATGAAATCTCTGCATTGCACCGTTGAGGGAATCTTGATAGCCTCCCGTGGGAAATTCTGGCACGATGCCGGAAAATAGGTCGAATAATTACTATGGGGAAGGACTCCCATGCGTTGCTTGGTCACTGGTGCTGCTGGTTTTATTGGATCGAATCTTTGCGAGCAACTTTTAGACTTAGGTCATGAAGTTGTTGGCTTAGATGCCTTTATTCCTTACTACCCCCGCGAAATTAAACAAAATAACTTGATCTCTCTTAAAACAAGAAACAACTTCTCTTTCCATGAACTGGATTTGCGCGAAGACAATCTCGCGGATGTCACTAAAAATGTATCTGCTGTTTTTCATCTAGCAGCCATGGCTGGCTTGGTGCTTAGCTGGAAAAATTTCAACCTCTATTCCTCTTGCAACTTGCTAGCAACCCAAAGGCTTCTTGATT
Organism: Planctomycetota bacterium; assembly: GCA_003671255.1. Lineage (GTDB taxonomy): Bacteria > Planctomycetota > Planctomycetia > Gemmatales > Gemmataceae > UBA969. The sequence goes on from QWPF01000020.1 coordinate 5,313, forward strand.
CCCTGCGAAACTCTGAGTCTTTGAAAAAATTTATTTATGTCTCTACTTCCTCCGTATATGGCAAATTTAGCTCGGGCAATGAATCTATGCCCACTCAACCTAGTTCGCCTTATGGTGTTACCAAGTTGGCTTCGGAAAATCTTTGTCATGCCTTTAGAGAAGAATTCAATCTGCCTTTGTCGGTGCTAAGGTACTTCTCGGTTTATGGCCCAAGGCAGCGGCCCGACATGGGCTATAATATTTTCATCAAGGCAATGCTTTATGGCGAAACCATAACTGTTTATGGTGATGGGCAGCAATCGCGTGGTAATACTTATGTTTCTGATTGCGTTAATGCAACAATAGCAGCAATCAATTCACCCGATGGCGAGACATACAACATAGGTGGCGGTGAAATAGCGTCGGTATGGGAGATTATTGAACGGCTCGAAAAAATCACAGGCTGTAAAGCCAAAGTTAAACAAGAGCAGGCCCGTGCGGGGGATCAGCGATCTACAGGAGCCGATATTTCCAAAGCGATCCGAGATTTTGGCTGGCAACCCCAAGTTTCTTTGGAAGAGGGATTGACTAGGCAGGTAGCTTGGCAAAAGTCTTTGCTTGTACGAAAAGCTGCTTAAATCAAGCTTCATATCCAATTGTCTTGAGAAGCTCTTTTGTTAAAACAAAAGGTTTGTTAGGGATTTTGTTCAAGTCGAAAAGAGGCATTAAATCACGCAGTGTGACCGGCATTGGTTTGTCTACCCAGCCACAAGAATAAGCAATTAGCCCCAGTAAACTTTCGGGTTTCACTCCTTGATGCCTCAGGGCAGAAAGCCTTGTATCGCCATGCCTTTTTGCTAGCCGCTTGCCATCTTCCCCTACAACAAGTGGAAGATGAATGAATGTTGGCGGGGTAAGATTCAAGCTTTGATAAAGCAGAATTTGTTTGGGAGTTGAAGAGATTAAATCGTCGCCACGAACTACTTGATTGACTTTTTGAAATGCATCATCAACGACGACTGCAAGTTGGTATGCGGGCCAAGATTGGGATAAGGAAGGTTCTGCAGCCATGCGCCAAACGACAAAATCATTTGCAAGTTGTTCAGCACACCCGCTGATTGGGCCCTTGAATTGATCAATGAAATCGGGTTCTTTTGCAGTGCAGCGAAAGCGCCAGCAATAGTTTTTATCTAAAAGACCAGAAGCATCGCAAGCAAAACGGTGTGCGCAGGTTCTCGGGTAAAGAACATCCTGGCCGTCTTCATGTGGGGCGCTAGCAGCCCGCAAGACATCATTGCGAGTGCAGGTGCAGGGGTAGATTAATTCCTTGAGAGTTAACGCATTGAGTGCATGTTGGTAGGCATTCATTCTTGTGGATTGCACTAGAATTTCTTCATCCCAATCGAGGCCAAGCCAGCGTAAATCCGCAACGGCTTCGATGTCCGCCCCTTTTTTAACCCGGGGTGAATCGATGTCTTCCATGCGTAAAAGTACTTTCCCGTTTTTAGTTCGGGATGCCAGCCAGGCTAAAATATAAGTTCTTGCGTTGCCCACATGCTGTGCGCCTGTTGGGGATGGTGCAAGTCTGCCAATGGTTGGAAGGGTTGAAAAATTCATGGTGTTGGGGTTTGTTTGAGGACTTGCTTTGTGAATTGCAAAATGAGGTTTGCAACTTGTTTCTCTGGTTTGCCTGCATCAAAAACCATTTTCATGTGATTACTTGGTGAGATTTCCTGAAACTTCACAGGATTGCCATTTTCTTCGAGTGCCTTTTGGAATTTCTTGCAATCGGCAGAGGTGCACAAAGGTAATTCCTTGTCTGCGCACAAGATTAAGAATGGTGGCAAACCTTTGCGAACATGGGTGATAGGAGAAGCTTGTACTTTTTTTTCTGGAGTATTTCCAAAGACATTGCCAAGAATAATTGCCGGTATTTCGTAAACACCACTGATTGAAATTACCCCTTTTATTGAGCTTGGATTTACCTTTTCTGTTTTAAAATAAGTGGGGTCGCATGTGACTAAACTCACTAAATGCCCTCCCGCAGAATGGCCACAAAGAATGATTCTTTCAGGGTCGCCACCATATTTCTTGATATTGTTCGTAGTCCAAGCGATGGCACGGGCCACATCTTCCGCATGGGATGGATGTTTAACCTTGGGCGTAAGCCTATAGCTAATCACAACGCCGATCATTCCATTTTGAGCAGCAAACCTGCCAATCGCTGAATAAATCCCAAAGAAATTTTTGTCTCCCTGTACCCACGCGCCACCATGCACGAAGAAAAAGATGGGTGCGTTCTCTGGGTTTGGTGGGATAAAGAGATCGAGTTTATGCTTGGCAGAATCTTTGCCCGCCCCTTCAAAATACCCAATATCCGTTACTTCCCTGATTGCGGGCGGAATAATTGATTTATCGCTAGCTTGGGCAATCTGGCACATATTAATAATGCAGATAAGTGCAACAACGATGCAGTTAAAGGTCTTTTTTTCAATCATGGCTTTGTTAATCTCTTCTTTTTTAATCTTGTAATCAGATTCATTTTAATCAATTCAAACTCGACTTCCCATTTATCTTCTTTTTATCTATGTAGCCATCATCTGGAGGATCGTATGTTCAGGTGGATGGTCTTATTAATTATTGTAGGTGTAGTAGGTTGCAACCAGACCAATCAGGAATTGGTAAAGGACTACCACAATGATGGTATGCAACTTTTTAAGATGGGGCGTTACAGCGATGCGCAGGAAAGTTTTCAGGCAGCCCAACAATTACAACCTGCAGACCCTGGGATTTATTATAACCTTGGCCAGACTTACGATTACCTAAGAAGGCCTTACGATGCTGAAAAATGTTATAAGGAATGTATCGTTCGTAGCCCAAATCATGCAGGTGCAAGGCACGCCTTGACTGTGTTGTTGATGAATCAAAACCGACAGGATGAAGCGGTTAAAGGCATTGAAGATTGGCTGGCGAAAAACCCGAACTGCGCTGCAGCTTATGCGGAAGATGGTTGGATTTGGAAAACTACAGGTGATATGCCCAGGGCACAATCCCGATACCAGCAAGCCCTTTCTCTTGATCCTTCCGATACCAGAACTCTTGTTGAGTTAGCCTTTGTTTATGAAAAACTAAACAGACCGGATCGCTCGTTGGTTTTATACCAACGGGCACTCGAAATAAATCCCCATCAGTTGGCGGTAAAAAAAGACCTCGAACGCCTGCGTTCCTCTGGCACACCCTTGCCTCATCCAGACTAAAGAAAGAATTGTTCCAATGCCGTGCGCATTTTTACTGATCGAACCCAGTGTTTGGCAATCTTTCAAGGGCGAGCTTTATTACCCACCGAATTATAATTCTGAAGGGTTCATTCATCTTTCTTACAACCATCAATTAACTTGGGCTGCAAATAAGTTTTATGCGAAAGCAGAGGGAGTCTTGGCGTTGGAAATCAATTTAGATGCCCTAGGTCCTTTTGTTCAGGAAGAACCAGCTTCATCGATGGGGCTGTTCCCACATTTGCATTGCGGACTACCTGTGAAAACCATTGTTACAGTTCATCAAGGTTCAAGGAATGCCGAAGGGCAATGGGTTTTCGAATCAGTCTGATTCTTTTGGTTTCTGCCCGATGAAGATGTAGTAAGGCGCCTTAAGGCCAAGCATATAAGGAACAAACCCTTTTTTCTCTAGCAGGCTTAGGGTATTGAATTTGCTTTGCAGATAGGGCATGTGATCTTGAGATAAAAACACATTGTCGTAGGCAAACCAATTCGGCCAGAAAGCCCTTGTCAGACCAGAGTGTTTGGTGTTGTTTTGGGGCACCCATTTTCTTGAAACATAAAAATCCACAACACCAATGACCCCACCTGGTTTTAAAAGAGCATAAGCATGATTGATAGCGTCAAACCAGTTGGGGATCATGGTAAGCGAATAAGAAAAAGTGATTGCATCCGCCTGGCCAAAGTCCGGCTTATACTGCGTTGCATCTGCATGAGCAGTAAAAACATTCTTCCATTCTTTTTGCTCAATTCTTTTCTTTGCAACATTAAGAAGCGAGCCGCAAAGATCTACAATCGTGACGGAATTAATGGTCTTCAACCTCGGTGCAAGAGCTTCGATGTTGTTGCCCGTTCCGCCGCCCATGTCAATCAAATTAGACCCGGATTCAAGAGGCAAAAGCCCCATCATTTGTTCTCTGCCATGCAGTAGCCTGCGCCTGAAATCGTCGTAATCATTCATCTGGCTGGAATAGAAATTTTCAAGCCTTTGCTCGTGGTTTGCCCCTGTGTTTTTAGAGCAAACCATGTGATACATGATTTTCAGGTCTGAAATAAAACCCATGAAGGCCTTTCTTAGGAGGGCAGTGCCGCAATGTAAAAGCTGGCGTAAGTGTGCACCCGATCATTAGGGTGTAATCGTGCTGCAAGTTCTTCATCATATTTTAATAGGGTTCCAAGTTCGACTTTGCCACCTTTAAAATCAACTTTCAAATGGTCGAGGTATGTCACCTTGATGCCCGCGCTGCGGAAGATTGCTTTAGAGTTGGGGGCGGATTTTGCAAGAATTGCGCTCCATTCTTCTGCAAGTGCTTCAGGGTTATGGCTACTCATCCAATCCATATGATCCAGCAAAATGAATTTCGAAAACTTCTTATCACTTGATTGCATGTACCCGGTCAGGGTGTTGGTGTTGATGTAAAGGTTCTTGACCTTTTCGCGAAGGATTTCGAAATTACATTCTTTTAAGTATTCCGGGCAACATTCCTTGGTGTATTTTCCCTGGATGTAAACCCTATAGAAGTAGTTGTTTTGAAAAGGAAGCTTGGTGATCACCGCTTCAATAGAGTCTTGGATGTACTTCGCAACGCCACCGGGGTATTGGTGGGTGATTTGTTCTTTTTGCGGGCCGGGCACCCCCATAAGGTTAAGTGTCATGTTCCTGCTAAGAAACCACTTCATCCATGGAGTCCAGATGCGTGCTTTGATTTTGCTTTCGTAAACTTCGCATTGTTGTTCGATGGTTTTAGCTTCAAGTAATTCGGCGATTGGTTTTTTTAATCGCTGAAAAACATTGGCATGGGTTAGCACCAGTTTTGCAAGAAGACCTGAAGTTCCTCGGTAATAAAACGACTTGCGCCAACCTTTCCCATAAAACAACGAAATGTTTTTGTCCCAGTATTGTCTTGCCTCACTGGATAGATTGGGCTTCAGGGATTTTTCGTAAATAGCCTTGGCAGCACAGTTTTTACCTTCGCCAAATAAGGAGAAAAAGTCTGCATAGTTCAAATGAAGAATCGCTGTTTTCTTAAGTTCTAAAAGAGCGTTTTGTATCGGGTTGACATCAACAGTATGCACTTCCCCAGCCCCTGCAAGCAGATAATCCAAAGCGTTGCATCCCGCACTTGTGATCATCAACACCTTGTCTTCAGCATTAAACTTAAGGGCTTCACGATCCAACGCCGGGTCTTCCCAGCAGGTGTTGTAAACAATGTTGTTGCCATGCACCGCACTAAAGATGCGATTGTTGAATTTTTCTAGCAAAGTACGGGCACGCAACATACTGTTTAATCTCCTTGGGCTGACTATTGAAATCCTATCTTATTCTTGCATAGCAAAAACTTGATCCATTAACCATGAAAAACATCTTGCGCATTACTTTCTTCATCGAATTTAAACATTTGCTCTTGGCCGCATTAACACTGATTTACAAACCTTTTGCAAGTTCAGCGGTGAATTGGCATCCCCGCCAATATGCATCCGTGTCTATGAATTCCTCAACCGTGTGGATGTTATTTTGCCCCGCACCATAGGTTACTGTTGGTATTCCATGCCTCACCAACCAGTTGGCATCCAATCCGCCATTACCTGTTTTTAGAATGGAATCATAACCCATGGCCTTAGATGCCCTGAGTGTTTTTGCAATAACATCTTCGTTTTCTTTGAGCTTGAAGGGAAAGTAATCCTGGGCAAAGTGGAATTTAATCTTGGCTTTTTTCTTTTGATCATCGAGCACCTGGTTTGCAGCAAACTCAAATGCCTCCTGATAATGTTGGCGTATTACTTTAATGAATTTGGAATCGTGACTGCGTGCTTCACCTTTCAAATACACATAATCGGTGACTACATTGGTGGCATCGCCTGCACTAGTCATATCTTTACCAGAGAAGACTCCGATGTTTGAAGTTCCTTCCCCTTCCTTTTTTTGTATTTTTCCAAACCAGCCATCGCGTTGAATCTTGGCAAGGGCAATACTTGCAACCATGATGGATGAGATGCCTTTTTCAGGGTAAACGCCTGCATGAGAGGCCTTACCAAATATTTCCACTTCAAATCTTTCTGCCCCAACTGCGCCAATGGTGATGCCTTCCGGGCCTCGACCATCCACATTAAATCCCATCGAAGGATTGCTCAAATCCTCTGTTTTTAAATACCTTGCACCAAACAAACCGCTTTCTTCCCTTACTGTGAATAAAAGCGTTATCGGGGGGTGTGGAATATTCTCCTTCATCAATTTCGCAGCAAGATAAATCAGGCATGCGACTCCAGTTCGGTTGTCACCACCAAGCGCTGTTTTTCCCGCCGCTGTTATTTTTTTTCCCTTCAAAATAGGCACAGCACCAGCACATAAAGGCACCGTATCCAAGTGCGTCGAGAAAAGAAGTCGAGGCCCTTTTACATTCCCTGGCAAAGTTACTATGACATTGCCGCACTCCGTGGGAAGTGGAATTTCTTTATGGGCAGTATCATATTTAATCTGGTTTTTTGAGATACCAACATTCATCAAAGAAGCGACAACATGCTTGGCAATCGCAGCTTCTTTGCCGGTAACGCCATTAATTTTTAAACACCCCATGAGGAGATCTAAGGCCCATTTTTGGTTTAGAGTAGCGAAAGTGCCCATTAATATGACTCCAAAAAAAAGATTGTAAGCTGTTGTCACGATTGACTTTATACCAACAAAAATAGTTGGGTTCAAGGAAATTGAAGGATCTTTTATTTGAATGACCTCAAAAAGAATAAAATAAAACTTTATGTAGAGCCAAGATTGGCTCTTTTTCAATTTTGGGGTTTAAGGATGAGCGATCCCAATCATTCGCAGCATGCCAAGAGTCATCAGACTTTTTGGCTGTGGGCGATGTGTCTTACCGGGGTGGATTACTTCAGTACACTTGGTTACCAGCCCTCCATTGCTTATGAAGCCGCAGGTAAACTTTCTCCGTTTGCAACTCTTGTTGTTGTGCTAGTAACCCTCTTTGGCGCTTTCCCTGTCTATTCTTATGTGGCCAGTAAATCATTCCGTGGCCTTGGTTCAATCGGGATGCTTGAAAAGCTTCTGCATGGCTGGGTGGGTAAAGCCTTAGTCATGACTCTCCTAGGCTTTGCTGCTACCGATTTTGTTATCACTAAAACTCTATCTGCCGCTGATGCTTCAGAGCATATCATCTCAAACTCCTTCTGGCCTTTTGATTCTGAATCCTTAGGCCACGATAAACAACGACTATTGTTGACCATGGGCTTGCTTGTATTACTTGGTGGTATGTTTTTAAGAGGCTTTGCGGAAGTGATAGGGGTGGCGGTGGTGATCGTGATTATATACATGATTCTGAACCTGATCATTATTGGTACTTGCTTGATTCATCTTATTGCGCACCCTGAATATTTTACTCTTTGGCTAAAGGATGTGGAATTGGGGGGCGAGCATTGGCATTTAGTTGATGCTCCGCAGTTACCTTTTTCAGGCATTGCAGCCATAATTGTTCTTTCGCTTTTGTTGTTTCCGAAACTTGCTTTGGGCCTTAGCGGATTTGAAACGGGCGTTGCAATTATGGGGATCATCAAAGGCGATGAGTCCGACACGCCTGATAATCCCAAAGGAAGAATTCGAAACACGAAAAAATTGTTGATTACTGCTGGGCTGATTATGTCGTTCTTTCTTATTAGCTCTTCTTTGATTGTAAGTACTTTGATTCCTGCTGAAAATCTGGTCGCAGCCCCGGGTATGAACGGGCCTTCTGCGAAGGACAGGGCACTATCTTTTCTCGCCCATGGCGAAAGCCCAAGTATTCACATTTTTCCTTTTGGATCAGTTTTTGGAACCATGTATGACTTAAGCACCGTTTCCATTCTTTGGTTTGCAGGGGCCAGTGCCATGGCTGCCCTGATTAATCTTGTGCCTCAGTATCTGCCCCGCTATGGAATGGCGCCTGAATGGTCACGGGCAGTCAAGCCAATGGTGATTTTATTTACCTTGGTTAATCTGCTGGTAACATGGGTTTTTAATGCCGATGTCAGTGCTCAGGGTGGTGCGTATGCAACAGGGGTTTTGATGCTGATTTTAAGTGCCTGCGTCGCCTCGGTGATAGAGGTATATCGATCGCGCAAGGGCGCATTTTTTGCGCGTGTTCCTTGGTATTTTGCACTGGTGACGATATCGTTTACTTATACAGCATTTGCGGTGATCATTGAGAAACCCGAAGGTATGAAGATCGGTGCGTTCTTCATTGGTGCCATTTTCATTTCTTCGTTTGTATCCAGATTATTAAGGTCTACGGAACTGCGGTTTTTAGGATTTGAATTTGTTGATGATCATTCAAGATTTCTTTGGGAGACTCTAGAACATCTTGAATTCCCAGTGCTTGTACCACACCGGCCAGGGCGCAGGGAATTGCTGATCAAAGAAGCGATCATTCGCAAAGAACATCGCATCGGGCCTGAAGTTCCGATTTTGTTTCTCGAAGTTTCTCGTGGTGATACCAGTGAGTTTTACCAGCAACCATTGCTCGAAGTTGAGCAGTTTGATGATCGCTTTATCTTGAAAGTTTCACGCTGCTCTTCAATTTCCCATGTGATTGCAGCCATAGCCCTAGAATTGAGCAAATTTGGCAGCCCTCCTGAAATTCATTTTGGCTGGTCTGACGAAAGCACTCTTTCCGCAAATTTAAGTTTTCTATTATTCGGGGAGGGAAATGTTCCCTGGATGGTAAAAGAACTTGTGTCCAAGGCACAACCAATTGCAGAAAAACAACCTAGAATTATAATTGGTTAGTATTTGAACTTGCATGCCAACTAAAATAGTATCTATAGCTAAGGGCGGATTATATCTTTAAGGATTTATCAAACATGAAAATTATTAATGTTTTTACTGGCGGGTTTATGTCTGCAGTTTTTTTTGGCCTGCTGCTGTCTCCTATCTTAGGTGCCGACAAAAACGATTCTTTAAAAAGCTCCTACGAAAGTGCTAAAAAAGATATATATTTTCTTGCCTCGGATGATTGCGAGGGCAGGGGCCCTTTAACCAAAGGGCTCGATCTTGCTGCAGATTACATCAGTCAGAAATTTAAGGCTGCGGGCCTGAAACCATTGGGCAAAGAAGGTTCGTACTTCCAACCTTTTAATATTTCAGGTGCCAAGCTTGATGAAAAACCCACGCTGGTGATCAAGTCTGAAAACTTTAACGCAGACACTAATTCTAAAAATAATCGCAGATTTAAGTTTGCTCACAGAACGCCTGCAGTCGTTAAACAAGACAAGACAGTTTCGCTTGAAGCAGGTAAAGATTTTGAAGCCATGGGCCTTTCCCAACCAGGAAAAGCTAGTGCGCCCCTTGTGTTTGCAGGTTTTGGCATGACGGTGGATGATGGGAAGAAATATGATGACTACGCAAAAATTGATGCCAAGGGCAAAATCGTCGTGGTTCTTCGGGATGCCCCAAAGTTCAAAGATGAGGCTAAAATATTTGACTCCAACGGGAAAAAAAGACAGTTGGCGTCACTTACCGAAAAGATTTTAAACGCTGAGAAACATGGCGCCTTGGCTGTTCTTTTTGTAAATGATCGTGATACCGCAAAGGATACTTCTGATGCTCTTCTACCTTTTAATCACACAGCCCTTGCAAGGAGTCCGGGGAAAATACCCGCCCTTCATTTTTCGAGATCCAGCGCAAATGAATTAGTTACCTCGGTCACAGGTAAATCACTTGATCAAATTCAAAATCTCATTGAAGACGAAATGGTTTCCCAAAGTGCAAATCTTGATTCAATTACTGCAGATTTGGAAGTTAAACTTACCCGTGGTAAAGATGTTGTTCCCTTGAAAAATGTCGCAGGGGTTTTAGAAGGCAATGGCCCTTTGGCTAATGAAACGATTGTAATTGGTGCTCATTATGATCATCTGGGATACGGCGGTTCGGGCAGTCTTTCAGCGCAAAAGAAACTGGCTATTCATCATGGCGCTGATGATAACGGGTCAGGTACCACAGGTATGCTTGAGTTGGTTCGTAGGTTTTCCGCTGTTAAAAACAGGCAGGGAAGAAGAATACTCTTCATGGCATTCAGTGGTGAAGAATTAGGGCTTTTTGGTTCTGCCCATTTTGCCAACAATCCATTGATTCCTTTAAATGAAATTGCTGTGATGGTGAATCTCGATATGATTGGCAGGCTTTCGAAGGATGCGGATACCAAGAAAGATAAAGTCCTGCTTGAAGGAACGGGGACAGCAGAAATTTTTGAGCCTCTTCTGGATAAGAAAAACACAGAGTCACAGTTTATATTTGTAAAGAAAAAAAGTGGATTCGGGCCAAGTGATCATGCATCTTTTTGCGAGAAGAAAATTCCCGTTCTCTTTTTCTGGACGGGGGTTCATCCCGATTATCATACCCCCTTGGATACTGCTGATAAAATCAACTTGGATGGATTGTTGAAGATTGTTGGGTTTGTTGAGAATATAGTCGTGGATCTTTCTCAGATCGAGAAAAAGCCTGTTTTTATCGAGGTTAAAGGCGGAACTTCACCAAGGCCCGCAGGCAATATGCCTAGGCTTGGTATTCGCCCTGGTTACTCTGATGAAAAGGATGGCGTTCTTGTTGAAGGTGTTTCCGATGGCGATCCCGCTGCCAAGGCAGGTATTAAAAAAGGAGATCGAATCATGGAAATCAGCGGGAAAAAAGTTGGTAACATAGAAACCTACATGCAAATCATGGCAGGTGAGAAAAAAGGTACAACGATTGATGTTGGGGTTGAAAGAGATGGTAAGAAAATGAAGATACCCGTCAAACTTGACTAATCGTTCCGCCTATTTTCCTCCAAAGAGTTTGCCGAAAATGCTTTTGGTTGGCGCAGGTGGGGTTATAGGTTCCGTAACCTCGGATTCATTTTTCAGGCCACGCAGTGGTTCAGTGCCTGCATCGTGAAGCCTAGATTTTAAAGAATCGATTTTAGTTTTAAGTGATGAATCCTTGGCGTGCTTCTCGATTTCAATTTCGAGATCGGATCTTAACCTTTCCAAATCATATTTTTGCCTTGCCAGTTCTGCTCGCTCCCTGCTTGCCCGTATTTCTTCATCACACAATTGCATTTCCATCAATTTGATTTCCCTGCCCAAAATATCTTTTTTGGACTCCAACTCGCCAATACTTGCAGAAATATCGTTGCTGCCTTGTGTCTGGACTGGTTTTTCATTTGCAAAGTCTGTTCCGCCTGGTCCGTACAGCCTGTCTTCCAGTTCCGTAATAATCTTCTGGTATTCGAGGTTTTCGGTGTGCAGTTTTCGTATAGTCTCGGATTTTTCCTCTAAAAGTTGTTCCAGTTCGCTTTCTGGTATGGGCGTTCCAAACGGTTTGTTATTGTTGTCAGATAAATTTGAATTCGTAAGTGCTGCGTTCAATTCCAAGCACAATTTTTTCAATTTTTCGTTATCTTCTTTTAACTCAGTTATTTCGTCAGACATTTTAATTCCTTACAAATTTTAAGGCAAACAATGATGTTTGGTTGCAAGCAATTCGATCCAAAGAGACCAAATTTCATCTTTGCTCGAAAACCTTGTTTTAATAACTAAACAATGCAATATTAACTAGCATACGCCTTTTCCTCCATTTGTTCTATTATATAATGGTGTGTTCAGTTCAGCTCTTTTGGCGATTTACAGGAAAGAATGATGAAGGAATTCAGTTTGGCATTTGCTTCTAAAGTCTGGGAATTTAAATTGCGCAAGGAACAAATTGCGGTCGAATTCCTGCCTAATCTGAGCCTCTCTCATGCAAATATCCCCGATTTAATTCGTAATGCATTATCTCAACCAGTTGGGTACCCCGAATTAAAACGGGCAATCACTCCGGATGATCGCCTGGCCATTGTCTTGGTTGATCACTTCAATGGTTTTCTTGAAATTCTTATTTCAGTGCTAGAACACATTGCAGGGACTGGGGTTGCAATGGAAAATGTAACACTGGTTTGCCTTGCCTGTACGAATTCAGATTCTTGGGTGGATAATCTTCCTGACGAATTCAATGAGATTAAAATTGAAGTTCATAACCCTGATAATAAAAAAGCCACAGCTTTTCTTACCTCCGCTGATGATGTTGGAATGCTTTATTTGAACCGGACCGTAATTGAGGCGGATCAAGTGGTGGTATTGGGCAAAAGGCAATATGACCCGTATTTTGGGATTTCCGGTGCAGAAGCTGATATCTTTCCCGCACTTGCGAATTCCGAGATGATATCAACTTGTTCGAAAGAAGTTCTGGGCGATGATGCTAATTCTGATTTGGGCAAACAGAAAGCACTTAAAGTTTCTTGGCTATTGGGCGCTCCCTATTATATTCAAATTATTGAGGGATCAAACGCAAGTGTTGAGGAGATTTTTGCAGGTGCTGATCAAGCCAACAGGTTTGCTGAGAAAAGATTGGATGAAATCTGGAAACAAGACGCAACAAGCACCTTTGATTTGGTAATTGCCCTAGTGGGTGGTGCAGATGAAAAAATTGGGTTTGTGCAGTTATGCAGGGCACTTGTTTGCGCAAAGCGAATAGTCAAAAAAAATGGAGCCATCGTTTTACTTGCCCAAGCTGAATTCAATCTCAACGATATTAAAAAACAACTCGAAATGAAATCCATAGGCAAGAGCGAAGCTGCTTTTTCCCTAGTGCCTCATCATTTAATCCGACATTGGGTTGATGCTGCCTCGCAGGGCAAAGTTTATGTTTCGACTTTTGAAGGCAAAGACGATATTGCTAGATTGCTTGCATTGCCCCTTCGTTCTGCCCAGGAACTTTGTGACTTGGGTTCAAAAGCAGATGGTGTGGCCATCATTCGCGATGCCCATAAGTCTTATATTAATATTAAGAAGCGGTAGATTGCATTTCCAAAGAGAGTTGTACAAATGGAACAAAATAAAGACCTTGGTGATTTGATGATATCGCAGGGCGCAATATATGGCGAAGAAACTAAGCCCCCTCTATCTTTTGGCGATATTCAAAAAGAGTATGCCGCTGCTAGAACCAATGCCGTTGCCTTTGATATTTCGAACCGTTCTAAAATCGAAATGACGGGTCCAGATGTTCCTGCGTTCTTGAATAATATTTGTACCAATCAGGTTGCAGATTTACCTTTAGGCGGCGGTTGCGAAGCTTTTCTTACCACCGCTAAGGCTAAGGCTGTTGCTCACATTCGCGTATATCACATACTTCTTGCCGATGGCAGGCATGCTTATTGGGTGGATGGTGCACCGGGTCAGAACCGTAAAATTGAAGAGCATCTAGACCATTATTTAATAAGTGAACAGGTGTCATTTGCAGATAGAACCGCTGATTATGCACAATTTCTTGTGATGGGAGCAGAATCTAGAGCGATCATTTCCAAGTTGATTCAGGAAGAAATTCCAGAGTTGGGGTTGCATCAGTTTTTAATTAGGCAATTGGAAGATGCAGGATCATGTCAGATTCGTTTTGAACCTGATTTTAACATTCCTGCCTATGAAATCGTTTGTTTGAAAAGTCGTTCGGTTAGGGTTTGGAAGGCTTTAATTTCTCACGGTGTAATCCCTGGCGGAACAGAAGCATTGGATATATTGCGTGTGGAAGCAGGGTACCCTGAAGCAGGAAAAGAAATAGAAGAAACTACATTTATCCCGGAATTAAATCGGGCCGTGCAGGCGATTTGCTCCACCAAGGGTTGTTACCTTGGGCAGGAACCCATTGTTATGGCCCGCGATCGTGGGCAGGTCAACCGAATATTGTTTGGCTTGGTTTTAGAAAAAAGCATCGTCAAGCATGGCACTTTGGTTTTTCGGGATGGAAACGAAGTGGGTAGGGTGACCTCTTCGGTTTATTCTCCTTTACTAAAGAAGAGTATTGCCCTGGTTTATTTGCGCAGGGGAAATCATGAATTAGGTACTAGTTTTGAGGTTGAATGTGAGGGGGTAAAGCAATCTGCAGTTTCCTGTTCGCTACCCTTTAATGACGGTTTGAATTAATAGCATTCCAAAAGCCAGGAAATTAAACCCCACATGAATGAATATTGGAGTGACAATATTCCCGGTTTTTGCAAATGCAATTCCCAAGCCCACCCCGAGTAGAGTCAAACCCACCGGTGAAGGCCATGCGAATGCGTGAATCATTCCAAAAAGCAGGGCAGTTGCACCAATTGCAGCATGCGATTTGTTTTTTCTATTGATAATAAAAATTAATGCTGAAACTAAAAGGCTGAAAAGTAATGGCCCTAAAGCTTTGGTTATATGTATTTGCAATTGAGAATCGTTTTCCATTGACCTATCACCCCAAGCGAGTGAAAAAGCCTTGTACCAATCAGCCCTGAATTGAAACACACTTAGAAAAATTGCACATGAAATCGTAATAAGAACCCCGCTCTTTTTTGCCATGATCCACGGTTGGATAAATCCCCTGAATATTTGCTCTTCAAGGAGAGGCGCACCAACCACCGCAGAAAAGAAAAGCATGATCCACTCTAATGCTAATAGTTTTTGGTCAGCAAGTTGCGTCAACGGGTGATCTGTAACATTTTCTCCCGGGAGAAGAAGTTGAATTTTAACCATGAAAAATTGAAGTATATAAACAATGGGCACCAGTATAATGAGCCATGTGAATCCTTGTTTTATAGATGGAATCAGGCCGGTGTTTTTCCATCCCAGATCACTTTTGTTTAATCCAGTGTAGTTGCTGATTATCAAGGGGAACAGTAATGCAAGAAACGGTAATGTTAACCCAGAGGTCCATAAGTTCATTCGGACTCTAAGCACTTTAAATTCTTCGGGATCGGAGTAATCTTTCGACTTGGCAACCATTTCTGCACCATATTGATTTTCCAAAAGATTGCTTTTCTGAATGACAAAAGGGATAAAAGAAGCCGCAAGTAAAAGCAATAACAGGCAGAGAGTAACCTTGGCTGGGGAAAGGTTTTCAAAACCGGTTTTTCCTGTGAAGGGTGAATTCGTAAGATGATCTAAGGAGTCATTCATAAGGTTATGTAAGTAGTTGCAAAAATCAGGATTAGTGAAAGCCTATTTGGAAAGTACCATGGAAACAATTCTAGACAAAATAGTTGCAAGGAAGAAGGAAGAAGTTTTTCTAGGTAGGAAAAACATTCCAGAATCCGATCTTTTAAAGCGTTTGGGCAATGTTCCTCAACCCTGTTCTTTTTATGATGCGCTTGCCAATGCCCGCGGAATAGGGGTTATTGCCGAGATAAAAAAAGCTTCGCCGTCGGCAGGTGTTCTACGAGAAAGTTTTTGCCCTGCAACTATTGCCAAAGAATATGAATCCAGTGGAGTTGATTGCATAAGTGTTTTAACGGATGAACATTTTTTTCAAGGTAGCTTGAAAGATCTGCAAATCGTTTCTGACACTGTTAAAACACCTCTTTTACGAAAAGAATTTGTTATCGATTATTATCAACTTCTGGAAGCTAAGATTCATGGCGCAAGTGCTATTTTGTTTATCGCAGAGGTTCTACTTGGGGATGATTTAAAACATCTTGTGGGCGAAGCAATCAAGCTTGGACTTGAACCATTGGTCGAGCTTTATGATGCGTGCCATTTAAGCAGAGTTCTTGACAGTGGCACCCGATTGGTGGGTATTAATAATCGTGATTTGCGGACTTTTGTAACAAGTCTGGATCATACTCTTGATTTACTTCCTAAAATTCCCAAAAGTTTTTTAGTGGTGAGTGAGAGTGGGATTCAGACCAACAAGGATGTTGAGAAGTTGAAGAACGCGGGGGCGAAAGCGATTCTTGTTGGTGAAACTTTCATGCGATCTGGAAATATTACATCGACTTTAAAAACACTCAAAGGGCTTGATTAAAAGTATGAAGCCCCGTAGTGCAAATTCTCCTGTTCTCCTTGAAGTAAAGAATTTTCTTGCGAGTTGTAAGAATGTTGGCGCGGGGATCATTGTGGGGGTATCAGGCGGATCTGATAGTGTTGGATTAGTTCATGCATTGGCATGCCAGATTAAAAAAGACTCGGTTTCGAAGTTGATTGTTGCGCATGTTAATCATGCATCACGGGGCGCGGAAAACGATGCAGATGAAGTGTTTGTTCGCCATTCTGTTGAGAAACTTCGGGAAGTAACCGATGCTCTGGTTGAATACAAAACGATCAAGCTGAACCCTGATGATTTGAATGTTGGTGCTAGTTGGGAAAAAAACGCAAGACAGGCCCGCTATAAATGGTTTTCAGAAATCGCAATCGAAAGCAAGGTTAACTGGGTGTTTACCGCGCATACTTCGAATGATCAGGCTGAAACGGTACTGATGCGAATTCTGCGTGGTACCGGTGTTCAAGGATTAGGGGGAATCAAACCAAAACGCTCATTGACAAAAGGTGTTGGATTAGGCAGGCCTTTACTTTTTTGTTCCAAAGAACAGATTTTTGATTACTTGCGAGGAAATAATATCGTCTGGCGCGAAGACCCTTCCAATCAGCAAACTCGATTCTTAAGAAATAAAATCCGACTTCATTTACTGCCCCTATTGAAGAGCGAATATCAGCCTGCCATTGAGCGCATCCTTGCTGGGCTTAGTGGGCATGTTCATGCATACGCTTCACTTGAAAAACGATTGGCACGAAAGATTGGGTTGAAACTTGAAAAGCCCCGGGTTCTGGATCAGGTTGTGCTTGATAGGGCTGCGGTATCAATGGTTCCTGCTTGGAAATTATCACTTTTTCTTAGAAGTCTATTTGCAAGAGAATCATGGCCCACCGATGCCATTCATCATATCCAGTGGAAAAAAATTGCACAGAATATGGGCGTTGATGGTTATGAAGTGCATCTTGCGGGCGGTATAAGAATCCAATCGAACCGGTATACCGTGGTGCTTGGGCCCACTTAATTAATGCGATCCTTCAGGAATATTACTGAAACTTCTTTGCGCATTGATAGAATTTGGCTTATTGGAATTAACTTTATTTATCGGGGGATATGCCGTGGATGGTCGCTTGGTTCCTATTCATCGTGTGTTGTTGAGTGTAAGTGATAAAACCGGCCTGATCGAATTGGCAAAGGAGCTTGTCAACAACAAGGCCATGCTGATTTCGACTGGAGGGACAAAAAAGGCCCTTCTTGATGCTGGGATTCCTGCTGTTGATATTTCCGAAGTTACGGGATTTCCCGAAATGCTGGACGGCAGAGTGAAGACTTTGCATCCTAAAATTCATGGCGGTATTCTTGCGATTCGTGATAATGCAGAGCATGTTAAAACCATTAAAGAGCACGACATTCATCCCATTGATATGGTTGTTTGCAATCTTTATCCGTTTGCAAAAGTTGCATCGAATCCCGAGAGCACCTACGAGGAAGTGGTTGAGAACATCGATATTGGCGGGCCCTCGATGGTTCGTTCTGCTGCGAAAAACCACCATGATGTTGCAGTGATTACAAGCCCTGAGCAATACGCTGCAATCATCGAGGAACTTAAAAGCACGGGCGGTAAGATCAGTCTTGCGACTAGGAAAAAGCTCGCATGTGATGCTTTTACCCATACTGCGCAATACGATCTTGCAATCAGTCAGTATTTCAAGGCGCAATTGAACCAAGGGTTTTCTGATGAGATTTCTTTTTCTTTCAAATGCAAACAGGTTTTGCGCTATGGCGAGAACCCTCATCAGACTGCTGCATTTTACACAGAACTGAATCCTCCTGCGGATTCTCTCGCTAATGCCACCATCCTTCATGGCAAGGAACTTTCCTACAACAACTTGCTTGATATCGATAGCGCCCTTAGCTTATTGCGCGAATTTGGCAGACCTGCCTCGGTAATCCTTAAGCACAATAACCCGTGTGGTGCGGCGGTTTCTAAGCATCTTGTCGATACTTTCAGGGGCGCTTACGATGGAGATCCTCTTAGCGCCTACGGTGGTATTGTTGGTTTCAATCGCGAAGTTGATGAAGCAACTGCGCTAGCGATGGCAGAACCTGGCAGGTTTCTTGAGTGCGTGGTGGCTCCAAGTTTTTCACCCGAAGCTTTTGAAATTCTTACCAACAAGCCCACTTGGAAGAAAAGCGTTCGATTGCTTTCCACTGGCCCCATGATTGCAAGAAAACCCACCATGGAAATGCGAAAGGTGGATGGCGGACTCTTGGTTCAAGATAAAGATGCCTCCAATGAAAATCTTTCGAGTGCAAGGTCGGTCACCAAGAAAAAGCTTACACCCTTGGAACTCGATGATCTTAAGTTTGCTTGGGTTGTTTGCAAGCATGTGAAAAGCAATGCCATTGTTATTGTCAAGGATGGCAAACTTTTAGGAACCGGGGCAGGGCAGATGAGCAGGGTTGATGCGGTTCAGAATGCTTTGAAAAAGGCGGGCGAAAATGCCCGCGGGGCAGTTCTTGCTTCTGATGCGTTTTTTCCTTTCAGGGATGGCGTCGATGAAGCCGCCAAGGCTGGTATTATTGCCATTGTTCAACCTGGTGGTTCCATGCGTGATGCCGACGCTATTGCTTCCTGCGATGAGAACGGTATTTCCATGATCTTTAGCGGGTTTAGGCACTTCAGGCATTAAACTTTCGAGAAAGTTCTTGCAGAGTTGGGTTTCCTTATGGATAAAAGGTTATCACTTAATGGAGCATTTATTATGAAACAGCAGAATCGCAGAGACTTTGTTAAAAATTCAATCATCGGATCAACTCTTTCCTTGGGAATAACTTCTCAAGCATTAGCGGAGAAAAAAACAATGTTGCCTATTGTAGACACGCACCAGCATCTGTGGGATCTTAAGCAATTCAAACTTCCATGGGTGGAAGTTGGGACTCCCCTTGCACGAAATTTTGTTCTCAAAGATTACGCTGAAGCCACTGAGGGGCTTAATGTTGTCAAATCTGTTTATATGGAAGTCGATGTTGCACCTGAGCAACAACTTGCTGAAGCTCAGTTTGTAACAGATATCTGTAAGGGTGGGAAATCCACCATGGTTGCTGCAGTGGTTTCTGGCAGGCCAGCCTCACCTGAATTCGGTAAATACATCGATAACTTTAAAGGAAATAAATTTATCAAAGGCATCAGGCAGGTTTTGCATGTTCCTGCGACACCTCCTGGGTTTTGCAATCATCCCGATTTTGTGCGTGGCATTCGCATGCTGGGTGAAAGAAATCTTAGCTACGATTTGTGTGTTCGTGGTACCGATCTTGATCATATTGCAAAGCTGATTGACTCCTGCCCTGATACTCGTTTTATTCTTGATCATTGTGGCAACCCGGATTTGAAGAGCAAGGATAATTCGGTTTGGAAGAAGGGTTTGGTTGAGGTAGCAAAGCGAAAAAATGTTGTTGTGAAAATATCAGGGTTCATTGCTTCATCAACGAAAGGTGCCTGGAAGGTTGATGACTTGGCGCCACTGATTAATCACACCATGGATAGCTTTGGCCCAGATCGAGTTATGTTTGGCGGTGATTGGCCTGTTTGTACCCTTGCTGCGACTTATAAGGAATGGGTTGAATCCTTGAAACAAGTGGTTCAATCCCGTTCGGAAGAACAACAAAAGAAGCTGTTTCATGATAATGCAGTGCGTTTTTATGGGCTTGCTTAGTCTTAATTACTGTTGCGTTATGATGTTATTGAAAGATGTTTTTACGAGGCGAATAACAGATGAATGCTTTACTAAATGTTATCACGGTTTTATTGTCGGGGTTGGCAGCTCAGGATTTCCAGGTCGAATTAAAAGGCCCTGCTAAAATCCCTGCAGGCACTCCGGTGCAAATTGCAATTCCTGCTGGCATCAATGTTAAAAGTAAAACCTGCCTTTTGTCAGGGGCTGGAACTACCAACCTTCTTGGGCAAGTGGTCGAAAAATTCACTGCTGATTTGACTGCAAAGGAAAAGCAACAGTACCTTGTTGTGGTTTTACCAGCTTTGAGCATACCAGATAATGGTGCTACTTTGGCTGGTACTTGGTTGGCAGATGATGCTAAAACTTCTTCCACTAGTTTTTCTTTCGAAGATAAAAACCCTGAGTTAAGTCAGGTTACTCTTGAAGGTAAACCTGTGCTCCAGTTTGTCCATCCTGTTTTAAAAGAAGGAAAAGAAAGAGAAGCTTCCTACAAGCCCTTTCATCATCTTTTTGATAACTCTGGTACTTTGGTTACCAAAGGTTCTGGTGGGCAATTCACTCATCATCGCGGCATTTTTCTCGGATTCAGCAAAGTGACTTATGGCAATAATGTAAAAATTGATATCTGGCATTGTAGCGGTGATACTCATCAGGCTTTTGAAAAAGTGTTGCTGCGGGAATCCGGCCCTGTTCTTGCCTCTGAAAAAGACCAGATTGCTTGGAATGGTAAAAACAAGGAGACCTTTGCTGTAGAAGAAAGGCAACTTGTTGTTTACAAAGTCCCAGGTGGGCAACTTGTTGAATTTCAATCCGTTGTTCGAACCACCGGCGGTCCTGTATTACTCGATGGTGATCCGCAGCATGCTGGGTTTCATTTTCGGGCCTCCAATGAAGTCTCTGAAAAAACTTCCAAGGAAACCATCTACCTCAGGCCAGATGGTGAAGATAAACCGGGCGTTAGTAGGAATTGGCCTGATTTAAAAACTCATATCAATCTTCCTTGGAATGCCATGAGCTTTGTTCTTAAGGACAAAAGATACACTGCTTTGTATCTCGATAATCTTGCAAACCCCAAGGAAGCGCGGTTCAGTGAGCGCCCTTACGGCAGGTTTGGGTCTTATTTTGTAACCGAGATCACCAAGGAAAAACCTTTGAAGCTTAAGTATCAGATCTGGCTGCAAGACGGTAAGATTGATATTGAAAGTGCTAAGCTTAAGAGCCAATTTTTTAATAATCCCGTGCAAGCAATCATGGTTGCTAAGTAATCGCAATTAGAAAAGAGAATTATGTATAGGAAAGAATTGGCAGTTGCTTTGAGTGCTGCTCATAAGGCAGGCGTTTTGATTTCTGAAGTGTATAAAACTTTAAAGCCTTATGAAAATGCCCCCGCTGATCTCACCACTGAAACAGACAAGCAATCTCAGGAAATTATTCTTAAAGTTTTGCGTGAAGAGTTTCCCTCGGATTCTCTTTGTGCTGAAGAAAAAACTCTTACCCTTTCTGAATCCCCTTTGGGCGCATCTAGGACTTGGGTAGTCGACCCGATTGATGGCACCCGTGGCTTTGCAATGAAGAACGATCAATTTTCTGTCATGGTTGCCATGATGGATCAGGGCAAAGTTGTGGTTGGTGTTGTGCATGAGCCTGCAACGGGGAAAACCACCTATGCTGCTAAGGGGCAGGGGTGTTTTTTGATGCAACATGGTAAGGAAACTATTGCCTGTAAAGTTCGAACCTGCGTTGATTTAAGTAAAGCGATATTGGTTCAAAGCCATGCGAAGCCAGGGAAAACCAGCAAGGCTGAGGCCGCTTTTTCCCCGGGATCTTTGCTCGAAACTTATTCTGCAGGATTGAAGATGGCAATCGTCGCCCGAGGTGAAGGTGATTTGTATGCCAACAATTACCCAGCTTTTCATGACTGGGATATTTGTGCAGGCCATATTCTTGTAGAGGAAGCAGGCGGGAAGTTGACCGACTTTTCGGGCAACCCTGTTGTGTATGGCGCCCCTGGTTTCAAGCAGACCAAAGGAATGCTTGCAACCAATGGCTATCTTCATTCTGCTGCTCTTGCAAAGGCTGTTGGCTTGCTCGAAAGCTAATAATTATTTATTGTTTTTCAATTCGACGGCCCTTATCGAGGGCCCTAGTAGTTGCGCTAACCTTACTTGAGCAGATTCTGCGTACTTTGTTCCCGGGAATGTTTGTAAGGTTTTTTCAAGATAATAGATTGCCTGTTGGGGTTGCCCTTTTTTTGTCCACGAATCAGCAAGTGATAGATAAAGGCTTGCAAGCTTTTCACCCATTTGCTCGCATGCAGCTTTCATCCATTCTGGGTTACTTTTTATTTCTGCAATGATAATACCTGCTTCTTGGGTTTCCATGGCCTCTGCAAAAGTTGCAGTCATGTAATCGTAACGATCGAGGCATGAAAGGTAATTTGAACTTTTGTAATCTTGTCTGATCAATGCAAGCACATCTTTTGCAAGGTTGTTTGAAATTAAAAATGGTTCGGAGTTGGGTTGTCTATTGGCAAGGCTTGCGAGAATTTGGGTGCTTTCCTTGGCCCCGTTTGTGCCTTCATATTGTCTGGAAACTTCCCGGAATAGCTGGATCGATTCGGAAGTGTTTCCTTGTTCTAGATTCTTCTTTGCTTTGACTATTCTTTCGGTCGCTTGTTTTTCAAAGTCTTGGAGCATGACCATGGCTCTTTTTTGAATCGGCCTTTGTTTCCCATCTTCCGTGATTTTTTTGAGAAGTGAAACAGCTTTTGGGTAATCATCCGATGCAATTGCAACGGTTGCTTCTTTGTACTCGAGGTTCATCCAATCCGGGGTAACAGAGTCGCCTTTGTGTTGTTCGAGTTGGGAAACGAGGGCGGGGGCTTCGATGAAACCTTCGAGAAAGCCCAGAATATTTCCATCTGGCCCAGCGAATACCAAGGTGGGAAAGGATCTGATTTTTAAGGCATCTGTTAAAACAGGTTCTTTTCTTGCATTGATTCTAAGGGGAATCCAATTTCCCATCATCGTTTGATTCAGCGCTTGATCCCTGAAAGTACGATGATCCATTTGCTTGCACCAAAAGCAATTGTCGGTGTAAAAATCGATGAGAATGGGTAGATTTTTTTGCGCAGCTTCTTGCCTGGCTTGCATGTAATCTGTGCGCCATTCTATTTCTCCTGCAATCGCTGGGGCTTCCATGATAAAAACCAAAGCGAGAAGAAGCATTGTTGCTAGGGTTTTGTTTTTAGGAATACAAATTGTGAACATTGATCGACTCCGTTCGAAACCATTAGGCCCGTGGATGGGCTTTTTGGTAGCTTTCTTTTAATCTTGTGGTGGTAACATGGGTGTAAATTTGAGTAGTGCCCAAACTGCTGTGCCCAAGTAGTTCTTGAACGCCTCGAATATCTGCACCTGCATCTAGAAGATGCGTTGCAAAAGTATGCCTTAGCGTATGCGGTGTGGTTCTAGCGTCCATTCCTGCAAGCTTGATGTATTTTTCGAGCAGTCTACCAACGCTTCGTGTGGTTAGCCTAGTGCCATTTTTGTTCAAAAATATAGCAGGGTTTTCTTTAACTTTTAAGCTTTTCTGAAGCTTCCTTTCGTGAAGGTAAGCCTCAACTGCCTTTAATGCTTGGGGGCCCAAAAGAGCAATCCGCTCTTTTTTTCCTTTACCCCGAACCACTGCAGTTCCATCATTTAAATCCAAGTACTCTTGGTTAAGTGCAACCAGTTCGCTGACTCGAAGGCCAGCGGAATATAAGGTTTCTAAAATTGCCCGATCCCTAAGGCACATTAATGTTTCGCCTTGGGGTGCGTTTAAGAGTTTGTCGATATCTTCTTGAGAAAGAAAGTGCGGAAGATTCTGGTCAAGTTTTGGGCCTTTCAATCCATCGGTAGGATCGCGATCAACCTTTTGTTGCCTTTGCAGATAACGGTAAAGCGATCTTAAGGACGCGATTCTTCGTGCGATTGTTGCGCGTGAATAGTTTTGCTCTGTCAGCCATGCGATAAATGCACGCACATGCCTCGTGGTAACTTGCTTGGGGGAAAGGTTTGCAAGCGCAGTATGGCCACGCAGAAAATTTATCGATTGAGTCAAATCTTCGCGATACGACTTCACCGTCAGTTCGGAAGAGTTTTTCTCCAGAGAAAGATGGCGCAGGTATCCTGCTAGCGCCTGGTTCATAACTAATATCTCTGTGTGAAAACTTTAAAATTATCTGGGTAAGCGCGAAGTTATAGGGGCATTAGTATCTAATTCGGTTTCATTATCTATTGATGTAGTTTCAATTACATCGGTGTTGGTTTCATTTGCAGATTCAATTTGTGTTTTAGCGCGATGCGAAAGTAAAGCAGCATCAAACCAGCTAAACTCTAAGTTTGGATCTTCAGCCTGCTGGCAAAGTGTTTCCACAAGATCATCCCAGCCCATTTCGTCGAAAATATAGACAAATTGGTGCTCACCCTTAACCAGTGCCAGGACATGGAAATCCTTGTTATGCATTACAACTCTCCTTGAGGAAAAACATCCTCGGTAGTTGGCTTATCGGCTTAATAGTCCAAGCCAAAAAGGAGAAAAGAAGTGGCGGAGGTAGGCTTCTTGTTAGAAGGGCAAGCAGTGCGGAAAAGGTTTGCTGGTTTACCCTGAAGGAAGACTTAAGCCAGATTGCCTAAGCTTTTTAATCCGACTTCTTCTCTGGTTAGAAAGGGTTCGCCATAGGCTTTTCCTATCGCCCAACCCCAGTAGCGGTTTCGATCTTTGACATCATCCAAAAGGGTTGGAAAAGCTGTAGTTCTACCCGTAATTAATTGGGATTGATAACAAGCCAGAGCTTTCATTTTGGTTTCAATATGGTCGGAAATATCTAAAATAAATGAGGGCTTGGGGTGAATTCTGAGGTGGATACTAAAGTAATAAAAGACTTTGGAGGGAAAATGGGGTTCGCCCGCCAGATGAGTTTTGCTTAGCTTGCTCCAAAATCGTGCGCCAAGTGCTAATTCGTACGCTTCGACATGATCAGGATGAACATCTTCCCAGTAAGGGACGAACAAATTTTTAGGTTTAACTCGCCGAATTTCCTCTGCAAGTAAAGTTCTTGATTCGAGATTAGAAACTAATTCCCGGTTCTTTAAGCCTAAATTTTTGCGATAATCTAGCTCAAGCACCTTCGTTGCCTCTTCGGTTTCTTTGCCCCGAATTGAGGGGGTGCCGTGTGGGGTTGGTTCGCCATTGGTTAAGTCGAGAATACCCACAGAAGCGCCTTCAGCTTTTAAAACCCCTATAGTACCCCCAACCCCCAACTCTGCATCATCTGGGTGCGGACTGATGATTAAATAATCCAAGGAATCGCTCATGGTTAAACTCCTGAAGGCTGCTGAATAAGGTTGAACAAAGCAGGCTAATATTGCATATTTTCGCAGAAACCGTTTCAATGTTCATCTAAATAAGTTTTATGAACTTCTGGAGCGTTTAAACAATGAAGTGTGCAATAGTTATTCCTGCTAGATATGCCTCTTCCCGATTACCCGGGAAACCTTTATTAAAACAGACAGGCAAATACTTGGTCCAGCATGTTTATGAACAAGCTAAAAAATCAAAGATTGCTTCAGAAGTCATAATCGCAACCGATGACCTTCGGATTCAAGCCGCTGCCAAAAATTTTGGCGCTAATTGCGCTATGACTTTGAAATCCCACCAAAGTGGTACTGATCGGGTTGCCGAAGTAGCGCAAAACCTCGATTGCGACATCTTTCTTAATCTTCAGGGCGATGAGCCATTAATTGATCCAAATTCCATCGATTTGCTTTTTCGGCAGTTGATTGAAAGCCCCGATGTGCCGATGGCAACACTCGCAACGCCCATCAATAATGAAAAAGACTGGATGAATCCAAACTGCGTGAAAGTGGTGCAAGACGAGAGGGGGAGGGCACTTTATTTCAGTCGCAGCCCAATTCCCCATGTTCGAGATGGAAAGCCCGATTTTTCACAAAGGCCCTCACCTTTTTTGCTTCATATTGGAATGTATGCATATCGCAGGTCATTTTTAATGCAAATGGCAAAAATCCCCATGCATCCGCTTGAAAAGCTTGAAAAATTAGAGCAATTAAGGGTTTTAGGTGCTGGTTTCCCCATCAATCTTGGGATTGTTGAAGAGCGAACCCTAGGCGTGGACACCCGCGAAGATTACGAAAAATTTCTCGCAGATTATAGGCGTTTTCAGCGCCTTAACGCTGCTTAAAACTTTATCCAACATTATTCTGGATTTTACAGCGATTGGGTCGTATAAATCCACGCATGGAACATTTTTTGCTTTATGCTGATGTTCCTGTTCTTTATGGATTTAGATCGCGAGAGAAGCCAGAATGGCAAAACATATTTTTGTAACCGGTGGTGTTGTTAGTTCCCTTGGTAAAGGCCTTACTTGTGCCTCCATTGGTATGCTCCTTGAGCATCGTGGATTACGAGTCAGGTTGCAAAAATTTGACCCTTATATCAATGTTGATCCTGGCACCATGAGCCCTTATCAGCATGGCGAAGTTTATGTCTTAGATGATGGCGCTGAAACAGATCTCGATCTTGGACACTATGAGCGCTTTACCAATGCTCCACTCAGCAGGGATTGTAATTTTACTACAGGTAAGATTTACCTTTCCATTATTGAAAAAGAACGCAGGGGCGATTATCTGGGCCGTACGGTTCAAGTCATTCCTCATGTGACTGATGAAATTAAAAATGCAGTTTTGAAACTCGCAACACCCGATGTTGATGTTGTGATCACGGAAATAGGCGGGACGGTGGGCGATATCGAAGGGTTACCCTTTTTTGAAGCGATCAGGCAATTTTCTCTTGATGTGGGCAGGAACAACTGCCTTTACATTCATCTTACTTTGGTCCCATATTTGAAAGCCGCGGGCGAGGCGAAATCTAAACCGACGCAGCATAGTGTTGGCCTGCTTAGGCAGATTGGTATCCAGCCTGATGTTTTAATTTGTCGCACCGAGCGCGAAATGCCCAAGGATATGCCGGAAAAAATAGCTCTCTTTTGTAATGTCGAAACCAGGGCTGTAATTGAAGAACGTGACAAAGAATTTAGTATCTACGAAGTGCCATTAAGTTTAGTTGAAAACAAGCTTGATGAATTGATTGTTGAAAAGCTTTCTTTGAAAGCTAAGCCTTTAGATATTTCTGACTGGACCTCAATGATTCAGCGCCTGCGTAACCCCAAGCGCGAAGTCAGCATTGCTGTCGTTGGCAATTACATTCGCCATAACGATGCCT
>QWPF01000021.1 GCA_003671255.1 Planctomycetota bacterium
TCAAGAAAGAATGGTCACTTTTCAAAAGCCTGGTGGGTATGTCATCAAGCTAGCTGCAGTCAACGGATTAGAGCATGATCAAAAAACTGAAATTGTCAATGTGCTTGAGCCGCCTGAAGGCACTGTTACCGCATTACTTACTATTTCAGATTCAGGCATCAATGTCGAAAAAACCAATCGCAATGGTACTTTTTCAACCACCTTTCTTCCAGAGCATAGCGACCCGGTTTTCCCTTTCGAAAGGCAACTAGCAGCTAGGCCCAATTTCACCTTTGGCGATGTTCGCTTTCAAACACCTTCCGGAGAGATCTTGCGACTAGGGCAAAAAAACCAGATGGTTCTCGACCCGGGTGTTTTCAAACTTCAGTCCGTTAGAAACCTCTTACTTACCATTTCAGCAGACCGGAAAATCCTCAGGCTTACAGGCGAACTTGTTCGAAGTGAAGATGCCTCGCTAGGCAAAGCCCCGCTACCAACCATGACTCTGCCTGTTGAATTAGTTGAGGAAAGAAGAACGCCCGCAACTAGGTCAGGCGTGCCTGTTGCAACTACCCTGGCCATTCCGAGCAATGGGCAATCGAGCGTTGCAAGCTTGGTATTACCTTCGCTTCCTCAGGATTGGGTTGAGGTACAAAGAAAAATAAGGTTGGAGTTGCGAGATGAAACGACCACGCTTTGGCAGGAAACTAAAATCCCATCGAATGGCTTACTAACATTTCAGACTAAGCGATTTCTTATTTCTGCAACTAAAAGTGCAGAGCAAATCCGAATCGATCTAGTCGAAAATCAACCAGAAACAAAGCCCACTCCGAACAACTAGTTCGACACTTTTTGCCCCAGACTACAACCAAATCACCTCTTCTTTCCTATAGTAAAACATAGGCAGAAGAGGGTTTTTGTTTATGACTGAGAATAACTTTGCGCTTTTTCCCAATTCCTTGAAAAAACAGGGGGACGACTCCCTATTTATCGATTGGAATGATGGCCATCAAGGTATCTTGGGGTGGAAACATCTCAGGGGAAATTGCCCCTGTGCAACTTGCAGGGATGAACGGGATAAACCCGCAAACCCTTTCCATATTCTTAAACCTTCTGAATTGGTGCAACCTGCGCCTACCTCATTGGTGCCCGTTGGCCATTACGCCTATCGAATTGTTTGGAACGATGGGCACGATTCTGGAATATATACCTTGGAAAGCTTGCGTGCCCTGTGCCAGTGCCAAGAATGCATAGCAAAGAAAACCACTACCTAGAAATTTACCATAAGGAAATCAGTCATGCAGCCACAAGCAACAATGCCAAAGTTAAGCCTGCCTAATATTCGGACCATTATTGCAGTAGCAAGCGGAAAAGGCGGGGTTGGAAAATCAACCGTATCCGCGAACCTGGCTCTCGCACTTGCAGCGGGCGGTAATAAAGTTGGGTTGATGGATGCCGATATTTACGGCCCAAGCATGCCTACGATGATGGGTATCAATGGCGTGATCGATCAGGCAACCACACCCCTTCCCCTCGAAAAGCATGGCTTAAAAATCATGTCCATGGGCTTTCTGGTTCCACCCACTCAAGCCGTTATTTGGCGCGGCCCCATGGTGCACAGGGCCCTCACCCAATTTCTTTCAGACCTTGATTGGGGCGTTCTTGATTATCTCGTCATTGATTTACCACCAGGCACAGGCGATGCCCAACTTACTTTGACTCAAACAGTTCCATTGAATGGCTCGGTTATTGTTACCACCCCACAGGAAGTCAGTATGATTGATGCCCGAAAAGGCATCGAAATGTTTAAGCAGGTTCGGGTGCCAATCCTGGGTGTTATCGAAAACATGAGCTACTTCATTGGAGACGATGGTAAAAGGTACGAAATCTTCCGCCATGGGGGCGGGGCCAAACTTGCTCAAGAATATAATGTGCCTTTTCTAGGCGAAATTCCGATCGACCCTAAAGTTGCAGAATCAGGCGATGAAGGTTTACCCATCATTCTAAAGCATCCTGAAAACCTTGTAAGCAAAGCATATATGGCCTTGGCTAAATCCGTGATTAGTGAACTAGGCACCATGGTAGCCCCTAAAGAATTACCAAAACTAGAGCTATAAAAAGATAAAACCCGCATACCGAGGGGGATCGATATGCGGGTAAATTTCCCATGATCAATTGGGGTAGTGTAGTTGGCTAATTGGGGGGTGCCATCCACACTTCATGGGTCTCCGCCGGGGGACGGTTTTCTCTGCTACTTTGCCCAACAAATGTTCCAGATCTGCAGGGCCACTCTTCTCTATTCCGGCCCCTTTGACAATCTGTTCCATTGCTTCAAGGCCGCTGATCATAAGTAATGCAACGGGCGTGCCAATCAGTGCTATTATTTCAGAACAAGTTGAAAACCCTTTAATACTAGGCGTTTTGATCAAAGTCATGTTTTCTGTAGAATCAATCACATTCAATCATTATGGTAGTTTCTACAAATGCCAAACTTTTGTTTGGTAAAAATTTCAATCCTTGAGCAGGGATTACAAAACTCATGAGCGCCTCTCCTTCCCAACTTCGTCATCTGCTAGCAAAACCAGGTATCATCCGCAGCTTAGGCGCACACGATGTTTTCACCGCACTTCTTGTTCAGCAAGCAGGCCTTGAAACCGTTTTCCTTGGCGGCTTTGGTACCTCCGCAAGCCTCCTAGGGCTTCCCGATGTTGGCTTAATCACCCTTTCCGAAATGGCCGATGCTGTACGACGCATGGCTTCTAGGCTTCACATACCCGTAGTTGCAGATGGCGACACAGGGCATGGCGACATTCACAATGTACAGCGAACGGTTCGCGAGTTTGAAAATGCAGGCGCAGCGGGCATTCTTCTTGAAGATCAGGCAAACCCCAAGAGATGCGGGCATTTTTCCGGCAAGCAAATAGTTTCTACAAAAGAATGGCTTGATCGCCTGAAAGCGGGGCTTGATGCTAGAAAAAACCCTGACTTTATCATCATCGCCAGAACAGATTCACGGGCCATTGAAGGAATTCATGCTGCAATCGATCGTGCCAATCAGGCCAAAGATTTGGGCGTTGATGTCTGCTTTGTTGAGGCACCGCAATCAATCGAAGAACTTCAACTCGTTGCCAAGGAAGTCAAATTACCCCTGTTAGCCAACATGTTAACAGGGGGAGCTACCCCTATTCTTTCCGCAAGTGAACTTGAAACCATGGGCTACAAAATTGCTGTCTGTCCCATCGAAAGCCTTATGGTTACTGCTGCTGCAATGAAGCAACTTCTTAAAGTATACATGGAACATGGTAGAGTTGATCGCCCAGATGCAGGCGCCATGTTTAACTTTACACAACTTAAAGAAACTCTGGGGCTTGACTCTATCTCTTCCTTGAAAACAAGGCTTGAAGGTAAATCATAGAGCATCTTATTCAACAATTAAGACTCTCAAATCCATCACATTGGTTCCGGTTGGCCCGGGCTGAAAAAGTGATCCAGCGTTCTTGAAATAATGATAAGCATCATGGCGGGCAAGATACTCAGAAGCGTTCATCGTTCCAGATTGCTTTAGCGTGCTGGAATCTGCGAATGCCCCTGCAGCATCAGTAGGGCCATCTTCGCCATCGGTTCCTGCTGCAAGAAAAGTAATTCTTTTCAAATCATGATCTTTAAGCGCACAAAGGAACGCAAGTGCCATCTCTTGATTTCTGCCCCCTTTACCCGGGTTTTGCCCTAAATTTACCGTAGTCTCACCGCCCGATAAAATACATACAGGGGCCTGACTGGGCTGATCATACTTAAGAATAGATCGGGCAATCGAGGCATGAAACGATGCCAACCCTGCGGTATCGCCCTCCATGCAAGACCCTAGGTTGATTACTTGATAGCCAAGTTGGCTGGCTTGATCGGCAGCGGCATCGAGTGCTAGAGTATTGTTCCCGAGAACTTTGTTTCGAATACTTGCAGGCAAATCTTTGGGAGTATCTGAAACCTTCCCTGCTATCCCCAATTGCAAATGCTGAAGAATAGAGGCAGGGGCTTTATCTAAGAGAAGATGTTTTTGGAGGATGTTAAAAGCATCGTTGAAGGTTGTGGGATCGTTAACGGTGGGGCCGGAACCTATTACATCGAGTTTATCTTCGATAACATCGGAAAGTATCAATGTGACAATTTTACCCTTTCCATGGGTAGCTTCGAGGAAAGCCTGGGCCAATCTGCCCCCTTTAATTTGGGAAAGGTGCTTGCGAACGCAGTTTAATTCATTGATGGAAGCGGAAGATGCGGAAAGAAGCGAGGTAACTTTTTGTTTATCTTCAAGAGAAACCCCAAGGCTGGGTAAAGGCATTAGGGCCGAGCCCCCGCCTGAGATTAAAGCGATTAGCAAATCGCCTTCTTTTGCTTCTTGGGCAAGTTCTAGCATCAAATTTGAGCCTTCAACCGCTTTTGCGGTAGGCTGATTCATTCCCGCTGGCCTAGCTTGATTAAGGCTAATTTTTTCTAACTTGGGGTGATTTGCTTCAGGAACATTCAAAATCCCAACTGTTTTAGATAAAAATGGCTTTATTTCTTGTTCAAGGCCAAGAGCCATGGCTGCAGAAGCTTTGCCTCCGCCCACGACCAAAATTCTTGCAGATTCTCTTAAAACAGATTGAAATGAGGCATCAGACTGCACAAATTGAGCCACTAAAACCCTCGGATCAACAGCCTTAACCCCTTTAGCCCAAATAACTTCCAGCTTTTTTCTTGACTGAGTTGTGGGGTGCATAAAAGCTCCAGAAGTCGAAATAGTAAGAATGGGCAATTTTACCACTCATCTGCAATTATTTATCGAATATTCAAAGCAAACTTTAAAAGAATGAAATATTCCCAATTATTTTGGAACCTTATCACGAATAAGCCGACTAACTTATTGTGATAGATTGATTTTAAGAATAAATGTAAAAGACTCTGATTATTTATTGACAATGCCTCAATAAGATCAGAAACTTAAGATAGCTTAAGGCTTAGAGTTTAAAACTCGTATTTAAGGAGATAGTTATGGATCGTCGTCATTTTATGCAACATGTCGCAGGCGCCTCCGCTGTAATGCTTCCAAGCACCAGTTTTATTCAAAATCTGCGTGCAGCAGAAACCAACCTTAAGAAAGCTAATAAAAGCTTAATCATATTCTGGATGGGCGGCGGCCCCAGCCATATGGATCTTTGGGACCTCAAACCAGGCGCTCAAACCGGTGGCGAATTCAAAAATATTAAAACCACTGCTCAAGGCGTGGAAATCAGCGAAGTACTTCCTACTATCGCTTCCCAGTTCAAGCACCTTGTTGCTGTTCGTTCCCTTGTTACCAACGAAGGTAGCCACGAACGAGGCACCGTGTTGATGAACACTGGCCGTATGGTTAGCCCTGTAGTTCAGTACCCTGCATTGGGTGCACAGGCATCTGCGCTTCTGACTCCTAAAGATCTTGCATTGCCCGGATTCATCGGCGTAGGCGGAACAGCTCAGCGAATTGGACCCGGTTTCTTGGGCATGATGAATGCTCCTTTCACCGTTCAGAATGCTGGTCAGCCTCCTGAAAATATCAAGGCTCCTGCTTCCCTTGGCAGTGATACTGAATCCATGGAAAGGCTTCGTAGACGCCAACGGTTGTTCTATTCTGTTGAAGATACTTTTGCAGAAAACAGCTTCCCACACATGCGGAAGCCTGAAGATCGTGAAGCTGCGGGCAGTGCTGCTCAAGCTCATACTTCAATCTACAAAAAGGCTTTCGACCTTACTGTTTCTCCTTTGCGAACCGTGTTCGAAGTTTCAACCGAACCCGCAAGCGTAATCGAAGCATACGGCGGTCGTACCAACAACTTCGGTATGGGTTGCCTTCTTGCCAGGAAATTGGTCGAGAAGAATGTAACCTGCGTCGAAATCGATTTGGGCGGCTGGGATAACCATGCCAACATCTTCAACACCATCCGAACCGGAAACGGCCCCCGCCTTGATAAAGGCATGGGCAATCTGGTTAAAGAACTTGTTGAAAGAGGCAAATGGAAAGACACCGTTGTTATGTGGATGGGCGACTTTGGTCGTACCCCCAAGATCAACCAAAACGGCGGCCGTGACCATTGGGCACGATGCTGGTCCGTTGTTATCGGTGGTGGCGCCATCAAGGGCGGCCAGGCTTATGGCTCAACCAGCGCCGATGGTATGGACATCAAAGACAAGCCTTGCTCCATTGGTGATCTCTTCGCAACCGTTTACAAGGGCCTTGGACTTGATCCAACTTCCCAAGTTCGCGATAACCTTGGCCGACCTATGGCCATTGCTGATGGCAAGCCTCTCGAAGGCGTTGTTTAATCGCAAATCCTTTATTTTCAAAAAGAAGAGTCCAGTTTTACTGGGCTCTTCTTTTATTTCATACACTCGATTATTCTCTTCTATTTCACCTATCTTCGTGTAAACTATTTCATATCTGATAGATTTCAGATTGCTTGCGACTATGGCCAAGGATTGCTTTTACAATGTCGTTCATTAAAACCAAAAAACTCATTCAAAGCATTACCAGCTTGTTCTTCAAGCTTAAAGGGCTCTACCAGTTAGATCACGAAAAGGCCCCTACCTTCTGGAAGTCTGAATTCCAAGGTGCCCTCTTAAAACTGGTAAGAAACAACAAATCCAACGATTTCGGGAAGCTCAACGATTTCCAGAGACTTAAAAACCCTGCGGACTTCCCAAGGCTTGTTCCTATTGAAAACCAACCTCTTTCTAAAACTACAGCCAACAAATCAATTATTGAAAATAGCCCAACTCGCACCCGGGGAATTACAAGAGTCTTTGAATTGATCGCAGGTTGGCACCCTTGGCCCATCTTCAATTCTGATTGGCTGATCGCTTCAAACCTTTACAACCAATCAATCTCTTGGGCCCATTTGCCTGCCTGGTTAAAACCACTGGCTGCATCGCCTTCTGAATATTTCTCGCCTGCTTGGAGCGGGATTTTCGCCTCTGCTGACTGCCTGGTTTCTGGCTCGTTGGATTCTTTATTAAAGCAGAGGGCAGAATCCTTCCCTAAAAAGCCTGCTGTTGTTATCGGAGAATTTACTAGCACGGAAATTTCATCCATCAAAATTGCAACTGCAAAAATCCCCGACCACTTTACTTTCCTACCACTTTGGCGCGAAACTTCGGGCCTCATTGCAATTCTTGACCCCAAACATAATTTCATGCGCTTTCTAGCAGATGGCGCTTTCTACCCCGAGCTGCTTATCCTTGAAAAAAACAAGAATCAAAAAAGAGTCTCGCTTGCTGAAGTTGAAAAAGGGATGGAAGGTGAAATAATTTTAAGCACTTCAGATCAAGTTTGGGCAAAGCCTACAGGGGTTTTTGTAAGAATTGAAGATGCTAATACACTTCACTTCAGCTTTCAAGAATGGCAAGGGAAAACTCCCAAGATATGCGCTGAAACCACAACCACCGAAACCAACCAAACCACTAAGCTGGTTGCTCTACCCCATCTACAAAAAGCCGGGATTTCGGCAGCGCTTGCAAAAATCGCTTCCCATAACCCTTGGTAAGAATCCTAGGGTCGAGGATAACAATAATTCCCTTATCCGTGGAAGAACGGATCAGCCTGCCAACACCTTGCTTTAACTTAAGAACCGCTTGAGGTATCTGCAGATCGTAGAATCCATTCCCTCCTTTTTCCTGAACAGCCTCATGGCGAGCCTGTGCTAAAGGAAGATCTGGAACAATAAAAGGCAATCGAGTGATGATAACATTGGAAAGTGCTTCTCCCTGAACATCAACTCCCTGCCAAAAACTATCAACACCAAGAAGAACCCCATTTTTAGAAGCCCTGAACTCATCGAGCATACGGTTTCTAGTCATCCCCTGCCCTTGCACAAACAAAGGGAACCCGCGCTGCTGGCACCAAGACTCAAGCACTTTTCCGGTGCGCTGCAAAAACTGATAACTGGTAAAAAGCACAAAGGCACTGCCTTGGGATTTCTCGAGGAACTTGCAAATCATGGCAAGGGATGCTTCTTCGAACTCCCTGGGTTGAGTTGCGGGATCGGGAATCTTTTTAAACAGATACATCTCGGATTGGTTGTAATAATCAAATGGGCTTTCTAATCCCAACTCACCAGCTTTTGCGATTCCTAGGCGTTCTTTAATCGCCTTAAATCCTTCTTTGCCCCCGGTGGAGAGCGTTGCACTGGTAAGAATAATAGGAATATCTTTTGAAAAAAGCTGCTCTTTAAGAATTGCGGAAACATCGACAGGCGCCCTGCACAAATTCAACCTTAGTGCGCGCTTACCCGCCAATTCAAGCCAGAATACATTTCCCTTATGTTGTTGTTCGAGCCATTCCCGAACTCGAACACCTAGGTCTGCAGCTTTGTCTGCCATCGATTGAAATTCAATTTTTTCCTCATCAGGCAAATCAGCAGATTCATCTTCAAGCTTCTTGGAAAGCTCTGCAAGGGCATCGGTGATATTGTTATTGACGATGTTTTTTTCAAGTACTCTGAAATGCCCAGCATCGCGAACCGCACCGGAAGATCGATCCGAGCCCGCACCGGAGTGCGAGTTCATCCAGTTTTGAATATTCAAAAAAAACAAATCCACCTCAGCGCGTGCAGAATGCAATTGCTGTTTCGCTTCAAAAAACCCTTCGCCCGCGAGTAATCCCCGTTCTTTTTTGCCGGAACTTGCCAGCCTTTCGAAAAGATAATGAAAAGCACCCTGACTAAGTCGGTCGCCCAACTGGTCAATTGCGACATCTTCCACCATGTGCCCTTCATCAAAAATCACTGCGCGATAATCAGGCAAAAGGCTGGAGCCTTTCCCTCGAACAGCAAGGTCGGCAAAGAAAAGGGCATGATTAACCACGAGAATATCAGCGTTGGCGATAGTCCTCCTGGCCTGATAATAGTAACAGCGATGATGATCCTTGCAACTTCTCCCCATACAATTGCTGCTATCACTTTGCACAAGATCCCAAACCATTCCGTCAGGTTCAAAATCCATATCTGATCTGCTGCCATCAACAGTATCAAGCGCCCAACGACTAACTTTATAAAGTTGATCGTGAAATTCATCCGATTGAATGAGGGTGGGAGCTTTAATCTGAGCGACACGCAATCTACGAAGGCTGATGTAATTGCCACGCCCTTTTACGAGAACAACCTTTAATGGGTAAGGAATGATTTTTTGCAGGGTCGGAATATCTTTTAAAAGCAGTTGCTCTTGAAGGCTGATGGTATGGGTGGAAATGACAATTGGGGTTCGTTTTTTATTAAGTGCAGAAAGAAAAACAGGGATTAGGTACCCAAAACTTTTGCCAACCCCGGTTCCAGCCTCTGCAAGTAATGTAACCCCGCTTGCCAAAGTATCATCCACAGCTTTGGCCATTTGGGACTGCTGTTCTCTTGGCTCAAAACCCTTGAAGTTATGAGCAAGAACCCCCTCTTTAGAAAAGTAATTACTCAATGATGCGTAATCAGAATCTGCAAAAAGCTCTGTTTTTAGAAAAATGTCAGACCCCGAAATTGTTCAAGTTTGTGGGTAATCCAAAATGGCTACACCCGAATCCGCAAGCTTCCTTAATTTCAACCACGCAGCAGTAACCCTAATTTCTTCCTCTGCAACATAACAATCATCGAGAAAATTCTTGGCGAAGGGGCCAAGAATTTTTTCAGCATTCAAATCGTCGAAACTCGGATCCATGATATATTGGGCCCGCTCTGGATTGCAGCGGATATGGCATTCCGGCTCAAGATGCAATACTTCCGCTTGAATCTCATGCAGAAGATAACGCAGATAAAGATCAGAATCAGTTATAACATCCACTGCGTTGCCACACACTTTGCAATGGTAACCTTTATCACATTTCGCCATCGACTACTTCACTTGTAAATTATAAGGAAGCATAAGCCATAAAGGTTCATTGCGCATACGCAGGAAGGAATCCAGCCCTTTTACTTCTTTAAAAAGGGAAGTAACACCTGAGATATCCAACCCCGACTTCAGGGATAATTGAGTTTTAGGTTCTAAGAAAGAATCTAAAAAGCTTTTACCCTTGGGAAGAAGAAGAAGTTCTGGATCGGAATTTGCGGGAAGACCCCCAAGTTTGGCAGCCATCTTGATGGCATCTTGCATGGTACCTAATTCATCGATCAAACCATTTGCTTTTGCTTGCCTGCCGGTCCAAACGCGACCACCCGCAAGCCCTTCCAAAGTTTTTCGATCAAGTTTACTGCCTGCTTTTTCCCGCCCAGTTAAAGCCTTGGTAAGGAATTGATCATAACAATCATCAATAAGCTTGGTCATCGCTTCCCGTTCAGATTTGGAAAAAGAACTTGTCGAAGAAAATAGATTGGCATTTGCGCCACGGGTAATAACTTCGGAAGTAATTCCAAGCTTCGCATAAGTACCACCCATATTGATTTTTCCGCCAAATACTCCGATCGAACCAGTAATAGTGCCTGGCTCAGCATAAATCTTGGATGCCGCCATGCATATGTAGTAACCACCGCTTGCAGCAACATCGGACATCGATGCAATGATAGGTTTTTTGCATCGCATTAATTCGGCCCAGATAAGATCGCTAGCAAGAGCAGAACCGCCAGGGCTATCCACCCTTAAAACAATGGCTTTAACACTTTTATCGTTTTCAGCTTGTTTGATCGCCTGAATCATGGAGGTGGAACCACAAGATTCCGAACCTAGAAAGCTCTGTTCACTTTTACCTGTATTAATGGCGCCAGTGGCATAGATGACAGCAATTTTAGGTTTAGAATTACTGGAAATCGTGGGGGCTGCAAAAAGCTTTAGCAGTGCGAAGGGGTTTGAAAAATCAATTTCATCAACTTTGTTTTTGCCATAATTTTTAAGCAAAGTGATATCATCAACTTTTAATTCTTTCTTAAAAGCCTCGGTAACTGAAGGGAAATACCCAACCATATCTACAAGCCCCAATTCAGTAGCTTTTTTAGCAGTGTATGGCCCGTTATCGATTATCTTGCGAATATCCTCGGGCGCCCATTTTTTAGAACCCCGTTCCTGTTGAATCCTTGCAACTATGGATTTTTCATAAAAATCATCAAGCATCGATTCCATTTGCTTGCGACTGCTTTCGCTCATCGTCGTACGGGTATAAGGTTCAATCGCAGATTTAAAATCCCCCACTTTGAGGAAGTCTGCCTGAGCACCAATTTTCTCGAGCATTTCTTTGTAGAAAGTCACCTCTGCTCGTAAACCCGTAAGCATCAACCAACCAGATTCAGGCAAAATGATTTTATCGCTCGACAATGCAAGAAGATAATCTTTCATCTCTCCTGCTTCTAAATAACTATAAATCTTCTTCCCAGACTTTTTGAAATTGTTAAGAGCTTCAGTCAGTTCATCAAGCTTACCCCAGCCGACATCAACTCCATCGATTTCGAGAAGCAAACCTTTTACAGTGGTATCGGTTGAGGCTTTTTTTATCCGATCAATTTTATCTTTAAGAGTCTCTTGCATACTGGAAAACAAAGGCTCTGCAATCGCAACTCCTTCTCCTAGCGATCCACTGATTCGGATATGGGCGATTGAGGTGGGTTTAGTTTTTTCTTCGGCTTTTTTATCTTGCGCAAGAATAAGGTTTTGAGAACTAACAAAGCTTACAACCGTAACGCACAATATTATTAACGACTTCATAACTTTCCTCTTAATAAAAAGAATGATCCTTCATTAAATGCATCATAGATCAATTACAGATTATTTCAAACTATTAACCCTAAAGACAACCCTCAATTTTAAGCGGGAGTCTTTTAGCCATTTTGCTTAACAAAACCTCACAGATTCATTTAAAATGCTCGCATTGTTATTGTTTTTCAATCATAATGTTGGTTGAGTTGAAAGATATTACCCGTGGGCAAATAGATCATGCAGCAACCAAAACATTTATTGCAACTGTTTTCGTTTTCACTTATTTGCTTGATTTGCTTGCATTACCTTCTTGTTCCAACCAATAAAGGTTATGGAATACAAGAAACAGGTTCCGCGCCTTCTTCAGGAACAGAACCCCCTATTGAAGGTCAATCTTCACCAAAGCCCATTCCATCTAAAAATTTCATGGGGACTTTTTCTCCTACCGATCCCCCCGCCCCTTTTGTAACTATTAGGGTGCGAGTTTCCGCTCAAGCCAGCCCTAATGATGAATTAGAGTACCGAATCCTTGTCGAAAATCATTCTCCAGCTGAAGCACATCAAGTTCGAATTCGAAACAATATCCCCACCAACGCCAAATTTGTCAGAGCTTCGCCTCCTCCCGACAGCCTCGAAGGCGAACTCATCTGGAAACTCGGTTCCCTGCCAGGTAACTCCAGCAAAGAAATCAAATTAGTGGTCATGGTAACAGGCACAGGCGAAGTTGATTGCATTTCTCGAGTGCAGTACGAGCATGGGCAAGCGGTTAAAACCCAACTTGCATCGCCTCTACTTTTAAAAATGACCGGGCCTATTCAAGCCATGTTATATGACACACTTAGTTACCAAATCGATGTATTCAACACCGGTAATTCAGAACTCACAGGAGTTCAACTAACCAACATTATTCCAGAGGGGCTAGAGTTTTTAACTAGCAAGCCTTCAACCAATGGTGAAAATCCCTTAGTTTGGAATATAGGGTCCATTCCTGGTGGGCAATCAAAACGATTGGAGTTTCAAGCTGCGGTCAAGAAAACAGGCGAATTCATCAACAAAGCTACCGTTACAACCTCTTCTGGAATGAAAAAAGAAACCTCTTCCAAAGTGGAAGTGGGTGAAATCAAACTTGCTTTAAATATGGGCGGGCCTGATCGTAGAAACATTAATCGACCTGCAAGCTACCAAATCACAATCACCAATTCTGGGAATCAAATTGTTCGAGGAATAAAAGTATCAAATAAATTAGATCCCTCGACGCAATTCCTCGCAGCAAGTGGTGGTGGCAGATACGAAAACGGGGAAGTCAAATGGCTGATTCCTCAACTTGCGCCTAAACAAAGGCAAATCGTGCAAATGGTAATCAAGCCCACTGTTGCTGGTACTTTAAAAAACCGTACCGAGGTAACAGCAGATAAAATCCCAACAGGTTGGCAGGTTGAGAAAATCACCGTTTTCGAAATCAACAATGGTTTAGTAACGGAAATCGACAAAAGCATCGATCCTATGGAAATCGGCGAGCAAACTGCACTGACGATACGGCTGATTAATTACGGTCAAAACCCAATTAAAAATTTGATTCTCACTGCGATCTCGCCCGACACAACGGTAGTTACCGAAGGTCGCGGTCCAACAAACTTCAGCAGGCAACCAGATAAGGTGGGATTCCTGCCTTTGCCCAGCTTGGAGCCAGGAAAAGAAGTAACTTACTCATTATTTTTGCAGGCAAAAAAACCAGGTGATGGGACTTTTAGACTTGAGTATACAGCAGATGAAGGCATCTCTGGTAAGGCAGAAGAAACCATTTCGATTCTTCCCTCAAGCAAGGCGCCTGCTAGCAATGAGCCCCCTGCTCTTCCTTGATTTTTAGCGCATTGCAGAATAGCCAAACCCTTTAACCATGGCTGCACGCCAATGCTTGGGTTGAACTTTTCTATAGCGCTGGGCAGCTTCGGTATTTAGCGAATCATTCATTGCAACACTTGAATTGACTTCTTCAGCCTTTGCTTTTTTGTTGCCCCCTACAAATACCAAACCAGTCAGAACCAAAAAGCTGGCGATAATTCCAACAACCCATTTTCGCATTGCAACACTTCCTTGTGTATTCTTCCTCAAAAGCCCAAGATTAAATCTTCAGCATCTTTTAAGTTAAGAAACAGTAATGCAATAACTATGCCTAAAACTTTATTTATTCGAATTTGAAATGTTGAAACAGCTTAAACCATTACAGTAATGCTAATAAAAACTTTCCATCAGGCTTTGATTAAAATAACCTCAGCAGTAATCTTTGTAAATATTACCGATCATAATTACTGCATGGGCCCAAAAGTTACACCTATTTCAAAATGTTTTTAATGGATCGTGCTCGGACTCTGAATTAAGTACCTCTACCGCGGAAAATTTAACTCGAAGTTTTGCAGCAATTGATTCTACGCCAAATCTTTCCGATTTATAATGACCCAGCAAAAGGATCGACTTGTTTTGATCTTTGACACTTAACAAATCATGAAACCGTGCTTCTCCTGTGATAAAGCATTCCGCACCTTGCATGAAAGCCTGCGTCATCAGAGATGCCCCACTACCACAGACCACAGCAATCTTGGAAACCAAACGCTCGGCATTCCCTGCAAAAGAAATTTGCTTTATGTCCAAAGCTTTCGCAAATATATCGGCAAGTTGCGCAATCGAGGTTGGCTGTGCTAGTAGTCCCAATCTGCCTGTACCATTGTTTGAAGGTTTGGATTTAAGCATCACAAGATCGAAGGCTGGTTCTTCATAGGGGTGCGATTTTTTAAGTGCTGAAACAATTGGTTGTAACCTTGACGATGGGCAGACAACCTCAAGGCGTTGCTCCAGCACTTTCTCACGCTGCCCTTTTTTTCCTACAACAGGGTTCGACTGATCCATCCCAAAAAAAGTACCAGTTCCTTCCAGGGTAAAACTGACTTCTTTGTAATTACCAATCCGCCCTGCCCCTGCTTCAAACAAGGCTTCACTTACTTTTTCAAGGCTTTCGTTGGGAACAAAGGTGACCAGTTTTACTTCTTCCTTACTTTGCGATGGGGTGATCGGGCCAAGATTTTTTGCACCAATCATTTCTAATAAAGATTCATTGATGCCACCTTGAGCATCATCCCATCGGGTATGCAACGAATATACTCCTATACCTTTCGTTGCAAGTCGCCAAAGAATCGCACCTTCCGAACTCCCCGTATTCAAAGTTTTAATTGGTTTAAAAGGCAAAGGATGATGCGTGATAACCATCTGAACTTTTTGAGTAATGGCTTCGTCCGCAACTTCTTTGGTAAGAGTCAGACAAACCATCACTTTATTGACAACGGCAGTAAAATCGCCCGTTAGAAGGCCCGTGTTATCCCAGTCTGCGGCAAGCGAACGGGGAGCGATTTCATCAAACCAAGAAACTAGCTCAGATACTTTAGTCATGAATACTCCGTTCTTACTTTCCAGCTACTTGTAAAAGATAAGCTAATAAGTTCGACATATCTTCTAGCTTTACCTGCATGTCTAAACCTTCGGGCATAAGAGATTTGGCACTAGCCTGAATCGATTCAATTTGATTTCTAAGGATCGTATCTTCAGCATTTTCGCCACGCTTGAGATTCACAGAAGTCCCGGATTCCGAAGCAAGCAAACCGCTAAATACCCGCCCCTGCTTTGTTTCGATGGTGTAATTGACATACCTAGGATCAACTTCTCTGCTGGGGTCGAGTATTGCAATGAGCAGGTATTCGGAATTTTTACCACGAATTGCAGCAAGAAGATCGGGCCCGACCTGGTAACCCATGTCATCAAATTTATGGCAGGTAGCACAGTTTTTCTTAAAAACCTCTTTACCCTTAATGTGATCGCCCTTCATTTCCAAAACCTTGGCATAGGATTCCACCACCTGCTTACGATTGGTAGAACTGGTTTTAGCAAGTATCGCAACCACTTTTTGTTGCAGGGAAACTTGGTTTAATTTTTTAAGCTGATCGATTCTAGATGCTTCAAGATGCGAAGGCTGAATGATCCCTTTCTCCATCCCATTAATTATGGCTTCAATACGGTCTTTTCTTGAAAAAAGAGTTTCAACAGCTTCACGCCTTAACGATGGGCTGAAGGAAGGCCAGGCATCAAGAATAATTTTACTCACCTCTGTTTTTTTAAATGCAGACAACACCTGTAGAGTGGCTGTTTGAATTGCAGGAGGCGTTTGCGCTTGAAGTAATTCGGGAGCAAGTTGCGAAATAACAGCAAATGGCCCCATTGCAAGCAATCGCAATGCAGACAACCTGTTTGCAATCGAAGCATTCGAAAGTCGGGCAGTCATTGCGGCATTATCAAACAACGGCCTCAAGCCATCGAGAGCCGTTTTCAATTGGGCATCAGGGTTCTCCCAGAGGTCTTCTGCAGAATTTCCAATTGCGACCTGACTTTGGGCAATGCCCTCAAGGATAGCTGCGCGTAAACCAGATTTAAAGTTTGGCCTTTGCACAAACTTCAACAATTTCGCCATCTCTGCATTTTCCAACCGGGTTGAAGAAACAGCAGAAAGCCGCGAAAGAAAGGCTTCTTGACCAATATTACCCCCAGCGCCAATTGCTTCATCTTCAAGAAGATCCAAAAGAAGCCTGCCGCCAACTTGAGCCGATGAGCTAAGAATCGCAGTTTGCATCCAACGATCTTCGCCATCACTTTTTACAAGCTTTATCAAAGTATCTTTTGATTTTTCAGGGCCAACATTACCCATGGCAAAAGCGACTTGGCAGCGAACGCGTGCATCTTGATCGCCCACAAGATTTGAAACTGATTTGAACACCGCATCCGATTGACTGATGAATTTATTTGAAAGCCTTACAGCATGCAACCTGACGCCAGGCGATGAATCTGCAAGCGCTTGAATCACCTGCTTCTCTTGCAGCAACTTTAAACCATCGAGGGTGCAAAGGGCGTGCATTCTGGCTTGTGGAGATTGACTCTTCAAAGCGAGATCGGCAAGCAAATCTTTAGCACCAACTTGGTTGCGTTCTACAAGTAATTTTTGGGCCATCATTCGTCTGGTTTGATTCCCTGACTCTAACTCTGCAACTAAGCCATTGAAATTTGAAGCCTCTGGAAAAGGTTGCGCTTTCTTCATTCCATCTGGAGTGATTCTCCAAATACGGCCTTTCCCCTGAGTTTTTAAGGGTAAAACAGCTTTCATATCTTCGGGAAGGGATAGTGGTGTTTCAATTACTTCGCGATAAAAATCAAGCACCAATATCGAACCATCCAAACAAAGATTCAAATGCACGGGCCTGAACCAGTTATCTGTTGAAGCAAGAAATTCTTTTTCAGGATCACCCCGTCTAGAAACAAAAGTTACACCTTTAGGTTCTAAAACATCGCGCATGATTGCATTATTCGCAGGTTCACAAATGATAATACTATCTCGGTAAGGGGCCTGTACCGAATCCGAATCAAGCAATAGTGGGCTGCATGATGAAGTCGAATATCCCCCAGGCACCAGTTCTGTAGCTGGCAACTTCTTAGCTAGTTCGCTTGATTTTCGCCTGCTGGTGCGTTCCACCCGCCATGCTTCAAATGGA
Source organism: Planctomycetota bacterium (assembly GCA_003671255.1). GTDB lineage: Bacteria > Planctomycetota > Planctomycetia > Gemmatales > Gemmataceae > UBA969. The sequence goes on from QWPF01000021.1 coordinate 17,238, forward strand.
CTTATACGAAACACTTTGCAAGCTGCACCATGTTCCGCAATATCCAAAGCCATGCTGCCCACAGCAAGATAAGGGTTTCTACGAATCTGATCATCAGGCAAAACCATATGCCTAAGATGTTGGCTGTTGGTGGAAGAAAAAAGAGCTCCGAAAGAATCCATGGTCAAACCATATTGCCCGCCCCCAGTAACAGGATCAAGGCTGTCGGGAATATCAGGCCTGAAGCGAATCCCCCTGCCCCGCAATTCAACCGGAGCCATCTTGGGGTTTTCCTTGCTGGTAATAGTTCCCCCATTGCTTCCTGCCACTGCATGAATTTGATTATCAAGGCCCCATCTAAAGCTATTCAACATTTGTTGAATATTGTAGGTGTGAAACCCAGTGAAAAGAACTTTGGAAAAATCTGCCTTACCATCGTTGTTAGTATCCTCTAGATAAATAAGATCTGGCGCATTTGCGACTATAAGGCCTTTTTTCCAAGGAAATAAGCCGATAGGGAAGCGCAAACCCTCTGCGAAAATAGTGCTTGTTTCGTAAAATCCATCTTTGTCTTTATCTTCCAACAACTTAATTCGCCCAGAAGAAACATCCCCCGTGCCAACGCCCCCATTTGGATACCCAATCATTTCAGTGACAAACAACCTGCCTTGTTCATCCTCTGCAAGTGCAACGGGGTCAATGATGGTTGGTTCTGAAGCTGCGAGTTCGATTTTAAACCCGGATGCGAGCTTAAAGGTTTTCTTTTCTTCGGCAGGTGTCAGGGCTCCCGGATTACTTAAATCCAGAGGTTTAGCATTCTGGCCCATCAAACCAATGGCCCCAAATATTAGCGTCCCAATTGATAAAATAACTGGAGTTAATTTCATGATTGATCCTGTTTTCCAGTAGACTGCTTTAATCAAGTGTTTCCAAAAGGTTCTTAATCATGGCAGGAAGTTTTAATTTACCTCGCGAGAGCGACAATGCAACCTTAATATTAATAGGGGCAAGTGTTCGCGCCTTGGCATTTTCGTGTATAAGAGCAGGATATCAACCATGGTGCATCGATCTTTATGCAGATGAAGACCTCACAAAAAACTGCCCCACCACCCTGATTACAAAATCGTTTCCCGACGAAATCTCGGACTTGATCAAAACTGCCCCGAAAGTGCCCATACTTTATACAGGTGGCCTAGAAAACCATTCAGCACTATTGCAATCACTCTCCGCCGAACGAACAGTTCTAGGCATTACTGGGAACACGCTCACCAATCTCAGAAATACTCCTGAATTTTATAATCTGCTAAAGTCCAAGCAAATAAATACCCCTACTATTATTACAAGTACCAAGGATTTAAATAAAGAAACCTCATATCTTCGCAAACCTAAATACCGTTCTGGGGGGCTTGGAATAAAGCCTTTTGATCCAAGTAAACAAACAATGGTAGATGACGCTGATTTTTACTATCAAGAATTCATAAAAGGCGAGAGCCGTAGTGCCATCTTTTGCTTTAACGAATCAGGCTTTGAACTTTTAGGAGCTAGCATTCAATCTTCAGGCATACAATCTTTGCACGCAAGTGATTTCTTATACTCGGGCAACATGGGGCCAGTAAATCCTTGCGCTTCCGAACTAAAAGACCTTCAAACTATTGGCAAAATAATATCCAGCAATTATCGCCCCCGTGGCCTACTAGGGATGGACTACATTTTAAATGAATCAAGGGTCTATCCACTGGAGATAAATCCTCGCTATACAGCTTCCATGGAAGTATTGGAATTAGCTTTAGGGCAAAATTTTATAACTAAACACATGCAAGCTTTTGGTTTCAAAACTATTTGTGAGAACCCTGCCCACACCGAACCCTCGGTGATTGGGAAAGCCATCTACTATGCTCCACATGATGTTCTGATTTCAGAGGATGTACCTTGGGTTTCAACCGAGGCAAATCCTCGGTTGTTTTCACCTTTTGCAGATATTCCCAGAGCCAACTCTGCTATTGATAAGGGGTCGCCTGTTGTCACTATTTTCGCTAAAGCAGACTCTTTAACCGAGGTTGAGGTTCAATTAAAAAAACTAACTTCTCAATTAGACTCACTATTCCATGTTGGCACTTTGCAAAACAACTTGGTTTAATTGTCTGATTAAAGGTATTAGTTTTGATCAACATAAAATCGAGGATCGCATGACAGTCAATTTAAATCTTAACGCTGGCGCCCTTCGCATTGTAAATCGTGCCCACGCTAGAATAAACGAACTTGGTTTAGAAGTAAGCAAAACAGAAGCAAATGGAACTTTCCTTGATTTTGGCATCAAAGCAAAAGGTGGAATCCAAGCAGGATTGGAACTAGCACGGGCTTGCATGTCCGGCCTTGCTAAAATTTCTTTGGCCCCCAGCCATCTAGATTTATGGAAAGGGCCCGCCATCGCTGTTGCCACCGATCACCCCGTTCTTTCATGCCTGGCATCGCAATACGCGGGCTGGCAAATTGCTGTGGGAAAGTTTTTTGCAATGGGTTCAGGCCCCATGCGCGCCCACTATGGCAGCGAAGATTTATTCAACCATATTCCAGGCAGAGAAAAATCTACCCATGTTGTTGGCATCCTCGAAACAAGCAAAGCGCCCGACTCTGCGGTCTTTGATTATTTATCCTCCAAGCTGGAATTGCCTCATGAAAACATCACCCTTTTAGGTGCACCAACGGGTAGTATTGCAGGCTCCATTCAGATAGTTGCACGAAGTGTTGAAACAGCAATGCACAAACTTCATGAGTTAAAATTCCCTATAGATTCGATCAAACAGGGTGCAGGTTGGGCCCCCCTGTCGCCACCTTCCCCGGATTTCACCGAAGCGATTGGCCGCACCAATGATGCAATCCTATATGGCGCAGCAGTGCATCTTTGGGTCGATACCGAAGATGATATCATTGCAAGCTTTGGCCCCAAAGTTCCCTCAAACTCCTCTTCGGATCATGGACAACCTTTCGCTGAAATCTTTCGCAAAGTGAAAGGGGATTTCTACAAAATTGATCCCCTCCTCTTTTCCCCTGCAACTGTCCACTTTTACAATTTGAAAACGGGAAGATGTTTCCAGTTCGGCAAGTTTGAAACCAACTTGCTTAACAAATCTTGGAACTAATTCCACTTTCATTCACGGACATTATTTATGATTTTCAACATCATGGGTGGCAAAGAAGGTTGGCATGTCAAAGACTTGCTGCGGGCAGCACAATCCCTTGGGTTTAAAGCCCATGTAACCGACTTCCGCTTAATATCCCACTCTCTGGCACAGCCTTCAAAACAAGCGTTTGAAGAAGCAGTTTGCACCATCATCCGAACTATGCCGCCGGGTTCTTTGGAACAGGTTGTTTTTAGAATGGATGTACTGCATGCCCTTCAGCGCCAAGGAAAGAAGGTTTTAAACCCACCCCGGGCGCTCGAATCTGCAGTGGATAAATTTCTTGCAAGCGAACTCCTGCAATCACACGGCCTAGATATTCCGCATACTTTTTGCTGTCAAGATTCTGATACCGCAATGGAAGCCTTCGAAAGATTTGGCAAAGATATCGTTGTAAAACCTTTATTTGGTGCAGAAGGCAGGGGAATATTACGGATCGAAGATGAGCAACTTGCATGGAGAGTATTCCGAGCGATCGAAAAGATCGGGGGCGTCATTTATCTGCAACCTTATATCAAACACCCAGGATGGGATCTTCGTATTTTCATTCTCGGTGATAAAGTTCTTGGAGGCATGAAACGAACCGCTCCCCAAGGTGCTTGGATGACCAATGTTGCGCAAGGTGGAAAAGGCGAAGCATACAAGCTAAACTCCAATCTTGAAACGATTGGCATTAAAGCTTGTAAAGCAGTGGGTGCTGAAATTGCAGGCGTTGATTTGATCTTGGATGAGAACGGAAAATGGTTGGTGTTGGAAGTCAATGCTGTTCCAGGATGGAAGGCATTTGCACCAGTAACAGGAATCGATATCGCAAGAGAAATTCTTATTTATGCAAATCATTCCTGAAGAAACCATGCTGGAATTAGAACTCTCGAGGCAAATTCATGCAGCCTGTATATGGGAATCAACTGCACGAAAAATCGGGAATGTTCATCCTCTTGGTTCGTTTCCCAATCTTCATTTTACAGATTTTTTGTTAAGTGCCGGAGCCATTGCTCCCATTCTTTGCAAAACTCGAAAACTGGGTTTGGGCAATGCTATTTTTGAATCAGTCAAAGCAACTAAAACCTCCGTAGGCACCAACACCAACCTAGGAATCATTCTTTTATTTGCCCCTGTTTCATTCGCAACCAATCCCGCTGAACTTAAAAAAGAAATACAAAAAGCAATTGCAGGGATCTCCATCGATGAAACCAAAATTATTTATGATGCAATCCGACTTGCATCCCCGGGCGGCATGGGCAAAGAACCCCAAGCTGATATTAACGATACCCCCACTTGCACCCTTTTAGAAGCCATGCAATTGGCCCAGGATCGCGACCTCATTGCCAAACAATATGCGGATGGTTATTCTGCAATTTTCAATGATGCAATTCCAACGCTTGGCGGGGCGCTAGAACAACTGGGTTGCATGGAAGCCGCCATCATTTTTACCCATCTCTATTTGATGGGCAAATATCCCGACTCTCTAATATTGCGCAAATGTGGCCCCAATGACGCCAAAGAATCTTCTCAAAGGGCAAAAAAAGTATTGGAAAAACAATGGCCATTGAAAGAATCTGGCTGGGCCGAATTCAAAGAACTTGACCGCTGGCTTCGCACGGAAAACAACAAGAGAAACCCGGGAGCAACCGCTGATTTAATTGCTGTCACCCTTTTTATCGCCCTACGACTTGGGCAAATCTCTCTGCCTTTAACCTTCCCTTGGTCCGATGGAATTGAAAATGCTTTACGAAGATCTGCGCCAGACTTTTAATTATTCATAAAATACCTCCTCAACAAGGTGCACTCATTCATTGACGGGAAAACGGCATGGCAAATGAAAAATACAAGATCACTGTAACCAAAGATCATCTGGTTTTCTGTTCTGGGCATTTCATCAGCTATGAAAACAGCAAATGCGAAAGAATTCATGGGCATAACTATCGAGCCAAGATTGAAATCGAAGGAAAACTCGACGAAAACCATTATGTTTTTGACTTTATCGCTCTAAAACACCGAACCAAAGAAATCACCGATCTACTTGATCATCGCATGATGCTTGCAAAAAATAACGCGTTCATAGAAGTTCGAGAAGAAGGCAACCGGGTTTGTGTGAAGCATAAAGAAAAGGAATGGATTTTTCCAGCAGAAGACTGTGTGATTTTGCCCATATCAAACACCACTGCAGAGCAGTTGGCGCTCTACATTGGAAAAAGCCTGCTTGAAAGCTTGAAGAAGCAGCACAATTATACGCCTGATATTTTAAGGGTTGAGGTCGAAGAAAGTTTTGGCCAATCTGCAACCTGCGAACTACAAAGCTGATATTAACTTTAATGTTTCTCTATCAAAAGTTCCATCGTGCAACGCACTAGAAACGACCACGGCGTTCGCACCAGAAGTTTTCAAGCTTGTCACATCTTGAAAACTTCCAATCCCACCACCCGCCATGATGAAAATTTCTTCTGATTGGCCCCTCGCTTTAGCAACCAAGCTATCAGTAAAAGTGCCTCTTCCTGTACCAACTTTTGCCAAATCCAGAATAAAAAGATGATCAACGCCTGCATTTATGGCTTCCATCATAATGGATTGGGGTGATTTTAAAACCAGTTCCTCTCGGGTGGTAAAAGGTACACCCTCTTTCATGTCCAATGAAAAAACCAAGCGACTGCCTAGCATTTGGGCTGCGAATTTTAATTCTCTAATGCTTTCAATAGTTTCCAATCCTGCAACCACTTTAAAAACATTTAGGCTCATCAAATATTGAAGATCCGCACAATTCTTGGAACCAGCATCCAAGTAAATTTTAATGCCTTCTTTCACCAACGAAGAATAAAGGCGCTCATTCTTTTGCCCGGCTAAAATCGCATCTAAATCTGCGATATAAAAGTCGGTGATGCCTAAAGCCTCTCGCATTTCCATAATTAATTCAAACGGAGCAATGGCTTTTGTAACCTTTGAAATCAAAGGCTTGTATGATTCGCGAATGCCCGATAATCCCCTGACAACCTGACCATTGAGAATATCGATAGCAGCAATCACACGCATGGCATCAAGCTTTCTGAGAAACCGAGGGGAAGAAATGATTGCGGGTAAAATCTTGAGCCCATTGAGGAAAGTAGCTGGGTAATTCAGACTGAATTTCCACAGGTTCGTAACTGATGGGGTGCAGGAATTTTAGGAAGTAAGAATGCAAGAAGATGCGCTTATCAGAAGGGTTTAAATCCAGATTCGTTTTTGAAAGGTAGAGCGCATCGCCAACAATGGGAAAGCCTCGGGAAGCAGTTTGTAAACGGATTTGATGCATCCTGCCTGTTTGAAGATGGATATCCAATAAAGAATTTCCGCTTAAAGTTTTGATCGCTTTCATTTCAAGTTGAGCTAACTTTGCTCCGGGTAGATCAGGACGGCATAACATCGCTTTGGCTTCGTCAGGAATTTTAGCCATGTAATCCAGCCAGCAACATTGGTTTTCGGGTGCTTCCGGGTCGAGTTCCACTTCCACCAAAGCAAGGTATCGCTTGGTGATGGATCGATCGCGGAATTGTTCTGCGATTCTTGCAGCAGCTTTACTACTACGGGTGAAAAATACAATTCCCGATACGGGTCGATCCAAACGGTGCGGGATACCAAGATATGGCCTGCCTGCTTTTACATATTTGGTTTTAAGATAGGCACGGGCCCAGGACTCAAGGCTTGGGAAGGGATCAGGCGCCTGGGTCGCTAATCCTGCAGGCTTTTCGATAATCAAGCAGTGGTTATCTTCAAATAAAACCCTAGGTTCTATAACCACATACTGCTCACAAAGTTAAAGGAAGGATTTGTTTACGATGCCCGTGGTTGAAGATTATCTAGCGCAGCTTTTTCCTTAGGGTTGTTGATATACTCAACCGCCTTTTCTAACACACGGTCTACAAAAGGCTTTTTCTCAGATTTTTTAGCATCAGGCTTCTTAACGCGAACAACATCCCTGTCACTTCGATCAAGCAGAAGTTCAAGCCTTTCCTCATCTTTCAAAATAATCTCGTAATCAGGGTTTGGCTTTACGCCCCACTCATCGGTTTCTTTGCTATCAGGGAAACGATGGATGTTTTTGCCACTCGGGCGCCAGTAACTTGCAGTGGTTAATTTCAGCGCACTGGATTTGTTTTCTAAATCGATGATATTTTGCACACTGCCCTTACCATAACTGCGTTCGCCAATCACCACGGCTCGGTTGTGATCTTGCAAGGCAGCAGCAAGAATCTCGCTGGCACTTGCGCTATTACGATTGATCAAGACAGCGATGGGATATTTTTCTGGGGGCAAAAACATCGTACCTTCGGGGCGGGCCTCCATTACTTCTTCTTGCTGATTTCTGCCCCGGGTGCTAACGATTTTCCCCTCAGAAAGAAACATGTCTGAAATTTCTACAGCAGCCTTTAACAGCCCACCAGGATTATTTCGAAGATCTAAAATCAAACCCTTTACACCCTCTTTTTGAAGATTTACGATTACATCTTTAACCTCTGCGGATGCAGTTTCACTAAAAGTACTGATTCTCAAATAGCCAATTTTCGAATTCTGATCGAGAAAATAATCCCACTCCTTGTTTTCTTTGCGCTTATCACCCAAAACGCTTTGCACTTTAATAATGGCCCTTCGAATCGGAATTTCCACGGGTTCTTTGCCACCATCATGAACTACAGTAAGGGTTATTAATGAATCTGGATCGCCTTGAATTAAATCAACAGCCTCATCAATACGCATATTGTCTGTTTTTTTACCATCAATTTTCACGATGGTGTCGCCCGCTAAAACACCCGCTTCATATGCAGGGGTTCCAACCATTGGGCTTATCACTGTAAGCAAACCACGGTTAGATCGATCATAGCCCACCTGAATACCAATGCCGCCAAACTTACCCTTGTTATTACGACTAAATTGTTTGAAATCTCGATTATTAATGTAGGAAGAATGGGGATCGAGCCTCTCGAGCCCGCCATTAATCATGTCTTCCACTAATTTGCGTTCGCGCTCGGGAGAAATCTCGGTGACATACCTACCACGAACTTCGTGAAGAACATCAACAACAAGCCTGACGAGCTCGTAGTCGCGGTCATTTTCTCTGGAAGGTGCGTTGGCAACAATAACGAGTCCAAGCAAAGAAACAGCAATAATTCCGAGTAACCAACCCAAGTTGCGCTTAGACATAACTTTTCACTCCTTTGAAGCCCATGTAAATTATTGGGCCAATGCATCGCTCAAAGCAAAGTCATTGTAATACAAAACATAAGAATAAAGGGAGTGGAGAATTGAGTAAATTTTAAAAGGTGGGAAGAAAAACGAGTGAGCTCAAAACCGCATTATTTGAATAACATGCATAACCAGCACATTTTCTCGATATCCCCCTTATTTTGTTGACACGCTTAACCAATTGCCCTATCTTACTTTATTAGTAAAGGTTACCTGAGTTTAACCTTTCGAATCTACGCTTATTTTATTGAGGAGTTTTCTATGTACAGTGTTGTTCTTGCAGCGATGATGAGTACTTCAACAGCGGCACCCGATTGCTGGTGGAAGTGTTGCTATCCCCCACCACGCGTTTATACTTGCTGCGGTGGTTGCTATGGCCATTTGGCTTATCGCCCAGTATTTTACTCACCTTACGCTTATGGTTACCCAGTTGTTGCGTATTCTTGCGGTGGTTGCTACGGTTCCGCTGCGGTATCAATGCCAATGTATGCCCCAAGCGCACCTGCAAAATCCCAAGAACCCCCACAGGCAAAGCCCCTGCCAGCACCCAAGCAAGGCGCAATCGATTCCAATAAGGCTACTGTTGTTTTCAAAGCTCCTTTGGATGTTAAGATTTCCATCGAAGGAAATGTGATCAACCGAACCAGCACTGAAGAAGCATTTGCAACACCCGTTCTGGAAAATGGCAAAACCTACAGCTACAATGTACAGGCAACGAAAGAAGAAGATGGCAAGAATGTATCCTTCTCCAAGAAGGTATCGATTAAGCCAGGCACTTCCGTAGTGGTTGAATTTGCTGAATTCAACACCACGCAAACAGTTGCTCGGTAGTAATCGGTTTTTGAACTAATCAGGCGGGTCCCTTCAATGGGATCCGCCTTTTTTATTGGGCTAATTTCCACTCATTAGCGTCATTAAGTGAAGCTATAACAATACCCTCTTCACTAAGTTTAATCAGGCCAGCATGTATTTGTTTTTGGGCCAACTTCATTAATGGGTCGGGCAACCCTCGATACACTTCATTAGCTAACGCCTCTAAAGAATGGCAATTGTTCGCCAAGGCAAGAAGCAAGGCAGCTTCTCTTTTTTCCCTATGAAAAACCGCAGTTTGCAGGACACCTTTACCATTGGCGCTGGGGCACCCATGGAAAGGCATGAGCAATTCAGGGTTAAAATCAGCCATCCGATTTATGGAATGAATATAAGTGGCAAGGTGGCCATCGGGGGGAGAGACAAGCACGGTGGTGGAGGTGGAGACAAGGTCGCCAGCAAAGAGTGTTTTGGTTTTGGCTTCAAAAAAGACAAGATGGCCCGGTGCATGGCCTGGGGTATGGTAAGCGGTAAGTACGAGGTTGGAACCTGTAAAAGGGTTAAAGCCCAGTGGTATTTGATCGCAATCATCAAGGTGTTGGCTTACTTGGATTTTGTTTAAAAGTTTTTCAGCAGTTGCAAGATGAGCCAAGACCGGGACATCCCAAAGGTCTGCAAAATGATTTGCAGAGTTGGTGTGGTCTGGATGATGATGGGTAAGCAGGATACCATAAAAAGAATCGCCCTCATTCACTCTAGATTGGATGGCCTTTTGGATGGCAAGCACGCCAAGGTCATCAAGCGCACCTGGGTCGATCAGATAGAACTTAGAAAGCCCGACGAGAAAAACATTGCCTATTTGGGGAAGGGAAGGCCCTGGGCAAGCGACAGAAACGACTTGGATCCAAGAAGCAAAACGAACTCTATCTAAAACGAATTCATCTTGGGTAATCAAGCCTTTATCAGAAGATAATCGCCAATCGGAAGCTGGGGATTTATTCAATTTCTCTAGGAGTGCGAGGACAGGAGGAGAGATCAGAATATCGTCGGCGTACCATTTTTTCAGATGCTCTGCGGGTGTTCCCCAGACACCATTTTCGAGTTCGTTTTCAAATACTTCGGGGGTCTGGCCCGAGGGGATTTTTGCGAGGAAGAATCTGGTTTCAAAGCGCATGGGAGAAAAAAGTGGGGTGGTAAAGTATCCAATGGGGTAGAGATCTGAAGCAGATAAAACCCAGTTATTATCACGGATGATTGAGGCAAAATCGCTTCTTTTCTCTAGAAGGTCGCACCTTATTTGCGCTAATTGTGGGCTGGATTTGATTGAATTATTCGAACTATCGCGGCATAAAAGTACGCCCGTCTCTTCAAATAATTCGCGGATGGCAGCAACCACTGCAATATCCCAAAGGTTCTGGGATTGCGCTATTTCTGCATCAGGGGGATCAACTTTACCACCAGGAAATGCGTGGAAACCGCCAAGAAACTTCAAGGCTTTGGCTCGTTGAACCAGATAAATACTTCCGGGAGAGTACCGATCCTCAAGAATTATCGAGGCAGCGGGCAAAGGATTAGACAAAACCTTCCTCCATGGTCATGAAGTGATATTTTAAATCATGGAGATTAATAAAAACTTACTCTTTGGCTTTCGCAGGAGCATTGATAGCTTTTTTAACCGCTTCAAGCAAATCATCCATCGAGAAGGGCTTGCGCAAGTAATCCACCACACCAAGGTACTCTGCATAGGCCTTATGGCGTTGCCCTTCGTTTGCGGTCATCATGATAAAGGGCGGAACATCATCTTTGCCCCTAAAATGTTCAAGAACGGGGTATCCACCCATTTTAGGCATCATCATGTCAATAATTACCAAGTCTGGCCGTTGATTATAAATCAACTGCCTGCCCTGCACGCCGTCTCTTGCTTGAAGAACTTTGTAACCATTCTTTTCAAGAATAAGCTTGAGTCCATCACTCAACTCATAATCATCATCGACCAGCAGTATGGTCTTAGAGTCAACCATTTTTATCATTCCTCAATTATTAACAAACAATACAGGCAGGAAGCTATTAGATTAACAATGTTCTTGCAACCACACAATACTTTAAATTAATTAGCAAAAAAGTAATCATCCTACGGAACTATTGTTGCACTTAAAGAATAATCGTTTAGCATTGAAAGATTAGATAGGAAGTTCAATAAAACAAGGATGTTGGTGATGCGATTTACCACGCTGGCAAGCGGTAGCAGAGGCAATTGCTCTATCATCGATGATGGGCAAAGCTCGTTTTTAATTGATGGTGGCATCAGCCCACGAACCCTCGAAACCCACTTAAAGATTTCAGGCTTTACACCTCAAAGACTCCGTGGCCTTATTCTGACCCATACGCATGGCGACCATTGGAACCAAAGATTATTAGCGTATTGTGCGGAAAAGAAAATCCCTTGGTATCTGCACAAAACCCATGCCCGAACGATTTACGATCAATACCCTGAATTTAAAGCTTTTTATGAATCGGGGTTGGTTCATTTCTATCTTCCCAACACTCGTTTTGAAACCGCGGCAGGCTGGTATTGGCATCCTGTAAATATATCGCATGACTCTTCAGAAACATTTGGGTTTCGCCTAGACATAAAAAACGAGCAAGGGCCATGCGTTTCGATTGGTTATCTTGCAGACTTGGGAATCTGGGACAAAGCACTCGCAGACCAATTCACGGACTTAGATTTACTTGCCTTGGAATTTAATCATGACGAGAAGCTACAAAAAAACAGTAAAAGGCCAGAGTTCTTGATTCAACGCATCATGGGGGATGAGGGCCATCTTTCCAACGATCAAGCCGTTTCTTTCTTGGATTATTTAAAAAGCCTGGGTGTTCACAAACTTCCCAAGCATCTGGTGCAAGTGCATTTAAGTGAGCAATGCAACTCCCCAGAACATGCTCAGGCATCTTTAAAGTTATTTCTTAAAGACAGCGCAATCAACATGAAGCTGCAAACTGCGCAAGCTAAAAAGACTTCAAGTCCTATTAATCTTCTCGAAAGAAACCTTTTTGCATTTGCAGAGCATCTCAACGAAAATTATTAGTACAATACGATTTCCCATCATCATCATACTTATATTGGAAAATGCCATGACTCCCGAACAATTGCTTGCCAAGCTTTACGAATTAAGAAAAGATTTTCAGGATGAAGATGAGCCAACAGACCCGAATTATATGGCTCTGCATCATGCATTTCTTTTTATATCGTACAACATGGAAGGATTTAAGAAGTATTGTAAAGAAGCATTCAAGAGCAAAGACACCCCTGCCCCCCCAACTGCCTGAATCACCAAAAATGAGTAAAAAAACTTGTAATTAAGTGCCAATCTGAGGTAGACAAGTAGGCAATAAAAAACGATAGGGCCCTCAAGTGATTGAAAAACCAAGCAGTCGCGGGGGCGTACTGATTGAGGTTTAATCGATTTTTAGCGGGGGACCAAATGATAATTAGAAGAATAGCGTTAGCAGGCATCTTTGCCATCTCGATAACAAGCTTAGTTTCTGGGGAAACCGGAAGCACAAGCACGACGGCACCAAAATCTAAATCTTGGTGGAGTAAGGGCGGAACTGCGACAAAAGAAGCACTACCCGAAGCGGATATCAACGACAAAGATACGGCCTCCAAGTCGGTGGTCAGCGAGTTAAATCGCAAAGTCCTCAATCGCGAAGAAAAAGCCTATTTCAGAAGGCTTGAAGCTTGCGATCGTCTGATGCAAGTTGCAATCACCAAAAACGATAATCCCATGCAGGAAAAGATTCTTACACTGCAAGAAAAAATCCAAGCGGTTTACAATCGAAAAACAGCAAATATACCGTTACCTTCGCAAATGCCCACGGGTGGACTATCAGAATTAGACACCAATCTTGATAAAGATGCTGAAAAGTTACTTGCTCCATCCTCAACCAAATCCAATAAAAATCAATCTGCCCAGCGGAAGGATAATTAGTCATGAAGAAATTAACCACGGCTTTATTGCTGGGAGTTTTTGCAACAACAGGTTGCGTAACATTACCCGAGGTCGACAAAAAAGCTGAAATCAGCAATAGCCAAGAAAAGACACGGGGATTATCCAACGACAAAGTTCCAGTGATGGCAGACCAGATCAATGCGGATAACGCAACCAAGATGCTTGCAAATCTTGAAGAAGAAGTAAGCAGGGCATATCAAGAGCCCTTGGAATTGCCGCCCGATAATAATTAAATAAAGCCCGGAGATTCCGGGCTTTATTATATAAAACTGATGTTTAGGGATTAAGACAAACTATTTTCCCTAAACGCTTCGAGGCGCTGGCTTCGGGCAGGTTGGCGAAGTTTAACAATGGCCCTTGCTTCTATCTGCCTGATTCTTTCACGCGTTATGCCATAAGTGGTAGCTACATCTTCCAAAGTTCTTGGATGCCCATCCAACAAGCCAAATCGCAATTCTAAAACTTCTCTTTCCCTCGGGCTCAGCGATTTCAAAACTTCCTGAATACGATCTTTTAAAAGATGTTGATCCACTGCAACGCCTGGACTGCAGGTATTTCGATCATCGAGAAAATCCTCAAGCCCCCGCTCTCCATCGCCCCCCATGGGTTCGTGAATACTCAGTGGGTTTTTTGAAACGATGCGCAATAGCTGGGTTTCTTCAGCACTTACCCCGACAACTTTTGCGATTTCCTCGGCTGTGGGTTCTTTCCCCGTCAAACTAGACAGTTCATTACGAACCCGTTCAACTGCAGCAAGCATGCCCACTTGATGGCATGGAACGCGAATCGTGCGGGCATGATCTGCCAAGGCACGGGTAATCCCCTGCCTGATCCACCAAGTTGCGTAAGTACCAAACTTGTAGCCCAATCGATGTTCAAACTTATCCACTGCACGCATCAGCCCGCGATTACCTTCCTGAATAAGATCAGAAAAAGCAAGGCCCCTGGTGCGGTAACGCTTGGCAATCGAAACAACAAGCCTGAGATTTCCCTCCGCAAGATCCCTTCGAGCTTTACGATAATGCTCTCTTCGGGACACTAAAACATCATTGAAAGCAAAGAAATCATCCGCGTTTGAATACGAAGAAAAACTGAGATCCCGAAGCTCTTTGACAAGCCGGGTATGTTTTTCCCTTTGCTCCCTGGAGCGCAAACTTCCTTGCATATCAAGGGTTATATCCTTCATTCGGGACGATCGCTTTTGAAGATCATCAACCCAAACATCGATAAGATCAATGCGTGGCGCGAGTTCCTCCGAAAGTTTGATACCCTTGCGGGTTTTAAGCCAAATCTCTTTGCCCAGTCGTTTTTTCACTGTCAACGAGGTGGTGCGAAACATCGCTTGAAAATCACTTTTGGCTGCATTTACAATTCGCTTTAAGGTTCGAAGATGAAAAGGCATTCGGGCCAGAATTTTTTCCCGCGTGATACCCATGGTACCTACGACATCAACATGGGGATCGATTGGCAGTTCCCCCGCTTGAATCTTTTCAAACATCTCAACAACACGAGTTAGATTCAAGAGGTTGGACAAGGCAGCTTTACGAAATCGAGAGCGATGGCGCTCTAAGCTAACTGCCAGTTTAAGCTCTTCATTTCGATTTAACAGTGGAATGGAACCCATCTGCCTAAGGTATAAACCTAAAGAATCATCAGCACCTTGGCTAGCAATAGGCTTAGCCACTGCAACCGCAGCATTTTCTTCGCCAACCTCTGCTTCAATTTCTGAATAAATCTCTTCAGCAACAGCAGGAGAAAACCCCTCTTCACCTTGGTAAGAGAGCGATGGTAAAGTTTTAGCGGTTTTTTTAAGTGGTGAAAGATTGACACTCTTGTTTTGACTGGTTAGCACTTTTTTAATGTTTTTTTTCATAGTTCAAACCATCCTTAGTGAGGAACTCTTAAGCCTGAAAAATTATATACGCTTGAACACCAACTTGTTTCAAAAGAGATATTTTTGC
>QWPF01000022.1 GCA_003671255.1 Planctomycetota bacterium
TTCGCACGTGGGGATTCTGCATTGATGTTTTTAAGGTTGTGATGCTTGGCGCCAGTGACGGTGATGACTTTAGAGTTTCCGCTGCGCCTGTTGGGCGGGCCATCGATGGTGATTTTGCCCGAAAGATATTTGCCAGTGAGGCTGTTTTTGTTGGCGACAATGTCATCATAAGAACCTGTTGCGACAATTTCTCCTCCGCGGATACCCGGGCCCGGGCCGAAGTCGACAATAAAATCAGCAGCCCGCATGGTATCTTCATCATGCTCGACCACGATAACGGTATTACCAAAATCGCGCAGTCGTTTCAGGCTTTCGATAAGCCGTTCGTTGTCTCTGGGATGCAATCCAATGCTGGGTTCATCAAGGATATAAAGAACGCCCACAAGGCCGCAGCCAATTTGGCCAGCTAATCTTATGCGCTGAGCCTCGCCGCCAGAAAGCGTAGGTGCAGATCGTTCAAGAGAAAGATAATGAAGGCCGAGGTTTAAAAGGAACCCGATTCTTCCACGAAGTTCTTTAAGAACTTCATCAGCAATGAGAGCGTGAATGGGAGAGATTTTTTTTGCGAGTACGCCATTGATTGGATCAAGCCATTCAGCAAGTTCTGAAACAGGAAGAGAACAAAGATCGACAAGAGACTTGCCTGCAATTTTAACAAAGCGTGCCTGAGGGTTTAAGCGTTGGCCATGGCAGGCTGAGCATTTCATAACGCGCATGTATTTTTCGAGTTGATACTTTCTGGGCCCTGCAGCGGTTTTCTTGAAGCTTACCTGTAGCTGGGGCACAACTCCCTCCCAGATTCCACCATGCTTCCAAACCCCACCGCCACGCATCTTCCATTCGTAAACGATATGAGTATCGCCACTACCAAAGAGAAGCCAATCCTGATGCTGTTTAGGTAAATCTTTCCAAGCAGCTTTGGGGTCGATGCCAAGGGTGTTAACCACGCCTGCATAAATATGCTTGCGCCAGCGACCCATTGCGGGAACTTTCCCAAGAATTGCAATTGCACCCTGATAAAAACTTAAGGAAGGATCGGGCACCATCAAATCGGGATCAAAACTATAGGAAATACCCAGGCCATCACATTGCATGCACATACCATGAGGGCTATTAAAGCTGAATAACTGAGGGGAGGGAGGCTCCACACTTTTATTGCATTGTAAACAAGCGTAATGCGAAGAAAGCAAAATGTCGTCGTAGGTGCCATCTTCTTTTTCGATAGCAACAATAAGGGAGCCTTTGGACTGTTGAAGTGCTTGTTCAACCGCCTCTGCGAGCCTGGAACGCAAATCATCATCAATTTTCAGCCTGTCGATAACTACTTCGATATCGTGTTTGATTTTGCGATCAAGCTTGATGTCTTCACCCAATCGAAAGACTTTCTTATCAGCCCTTGCACGAACAAACCCTTTGCGCTGAAGATCTTCGAAAAGATCTTTGTACTCGCCTTTTTGGCCACGAATCAAAGGAGCAAGAACAAGGAATTTAGTTCCTTTGGGTAGAACTAAGATTTGCGCCAGAATTTGTTCTTTGGATTGCGCAGTGATGGGTTTGCCACAATCTGGGCAATGCCCAAGTCCAATCCTTGCAAAAAGAACGCGGAGGTAATCATGAATCTCGGTGATGGTGCCAACAGTGCTTCTGGGATTTCTGCCTGCGGATTTTTGCTGAATGCTGATCGTGGGGGATAATCCCGAAAGGAAATCAACATCGGGTTTCTGGAGTTGACCCAGAAATTGCCTCGCATAGCTCGATAAAGATTCTACATAACGCCTTTGGCCTTCAGCGTATAGGGTGTCAAAGGCTAGCGAACTTTTGCCCGATCCACTGACCCCCGTAAAAACGATCAGTTGATTTCTAGGGAGAACCAAACTGATATCTCGGAGGTTGTGCTCTCGTGCCCCTCGAACCACAATCGATTGAGTATCTTCAGATTTCATAATTCCCATCAACCTTGGAGGTTTACCGTAGTTCGGTTGTCGCGTTGCAGATAGAATTGATTATAAGAGAATCGGGTGGTGTATTTCCCAATCCAAGTTTAACAATTAATATAAAAAGCATGAAGTTGCTGGTAAGGCGCCCCAAGAAAACTTGTATTAAAGCTTAGTAAAGGGAACCTTTTGCAACTAATTGCGTCTAACTAACTAGGGTTAAAGTGAATTCCTTAGATGACAACACTCTGATTCGATTGGTGCTAGAAGGTAATACTTCGGCCTTTGATGTCATCGTAAGGCGTTACAATACAAAGGTTTACAGCTTAGCGTTTAGGCTTTTGAATAGTGTTGAAGATGCCGAAGATGTGGCTCAAGATACTTTTTCGCAAGCATTTAAAGCACTGGGTAGTTTTCGGGGTACTGCAAAATTTTATACTTGGCTTTTTAGGATTACCTATAACCTTGCGATAAGTCAAAGACGAAAACGCAAGCCCGCCTTGTCCCTAAATAGTCAGACCGATAGCCAGGGTGAGATAACTTTGCCCTCAGATGATGCGAGTCCCATGAAAAACATGGAAGACGAAGAGGGTAAATCCTTGATGGATAAAGCCCTTGGGATGCTTTCGCTGGATCATAGGGCAGGGTTGGTGTTAAAGGAAATAGAAGGTTTTTCCTACGAAGAGATTGCTTTATCGCTTGGTGTGCCTGTTGGAACGGTTAGAAGCCGTTTGCACAGAGCCAGGCTTGAATTAAGGGCAATCTTGGAAAAGCTAGATAAGGAAAGAGGTGATTTATGAAAAAACATGATCTGAAGCTGCTGACATCCTATGTAGATGGCGAACTTCATGCAAGCATGAAGAGTGAATTGAATGATTTATTGCAAAACTCTTCCGAAGCTCGGGAATTATTGCGCTTATTGAAACAAGATGCCTTAATGATTCGCAATCAGGTTCCAATGGAATGCAGTTATGAACTGACGCAAAAAATTCTCGCTAAAATCAAGGTGAGGTCATTGTCTCGGATCGGCCACTTAAACAAACGCGATGATTTGATGATGAGGCCTTGGTTCTCGCTAGTTGCGGTGGCTGCGATTCTTGCTGTTACCACTTTTATATCTTTTTACGCAGTTAATGCCTTTCTTGGTGTACAAGCAAATGATTTAGAAAAAGCTAAACGATCTCTTTCGCTTAGTCAGAATAATGAAACCCGGGAAAAGAAGTTGTCTGCTAATCTGAACGCACTTGAGAACTCTGAGAAAACGGATCAGATTGCAATGCTTGAGAAGCAAAATGTTCTCCCTGTATCGCCTGAGATAAATAAAGATAATGAGAAATCTGTAAAGATAAATCCACCTTTAGAAACTGATAAAGTTCCTTTTGCCACAGGCACGCAGGGTAAAGAATTGCTCGCTGCACCTGCAAATGAAGCTTTTAATTTGATCCGTGTCGATGCGCCTCTCCCTTGGGTGTTGCGTAAGAAAGAAGTATCAGGCGAAGTATCAGGTAAGATGCTCGCAAAAGTTATAAACAATGAAACAAGATTAAAAATAGAGCTTTCTTGCAAGGATAACGCTGCTGCATTCGCTCAACTTAAAATGAATCTTTCCAAGATGGGGTATTTTGTTTATTCGGATGTAAACACCCTCATGCGTTTAAAAAACAAAAATGATAAGTCGCCTGTTAATTACATGGTGTACCTAGAGAACGCAAATGCAAATGATCTTGCGCGTTTGTTGGGTCAAGAAAAACCCGCACAAAGCAAGGAAGCTGCAAAAGTGGCAGCAACAACTTCCTTCTGGGAAGCTTTGGTGCTTTCTAAAATATCAACGAATGATCGTAAAACAATGAAATCCGTGCTAGGTTTTGAACCAGCAGAGCAGGGCGGTTCGTTTACCAATGCCACCCCACCAAATGAAACTCCCGAGTCTGCTAAGGGAGATTCCTTGCAATCATTGAAAAAGAATAAGAGTTCAGCCTTGGCGGTATCTTTTCCAGCAGCACAAAATTTGGTCAACAGCGCTGAAGTAAAGCAATACCTCGAAGCTACCAAATCCAGCAGTCTTAGTGGTATCAAAGTGCTTATTGTTTTAAGGACAGATAATTAAGGTATTACACTCGTAATTTGAGTTTGTGGATTGTTGAAAAGAAGTGGCAGTACTTTCTTATCCATGTAGGGTTGACCATAGGCTCCATAATGGCCACCATTATTTCCAATCGCAGCATCTTCAGTCTTCCAGGCATACTGCTTAAGTTTTGTAGCTACGAGCAATTCTTCTTCGCGGTTTCTTGTAGCAGGAATAAACCCATATCTTCCCGCTGCATTTTGTGTTTTTCTCAGATCAGCAGTTTTTGTAAATCTTAAAATTGGTCCAAGAATAAAGGTGTCTTCATGACTGTAAAACACATGAACACTATCTTTCACCGCTGCAATTGCAGGAATGATTGGGTAATCCTTCGATACCGAGGGCGCCAAAAGAATCAACCGTTCAATGCTGTTTTCGTTCAACAGCGAAACGCCTGCAAGTGCAACCGAAGTGCCTGCACTGTGCGCCAGAATAGTGATTTCAATATCGGGATTTCTGCTTTGAATTCTTCGAATAGAAGTTGCGAGCATCTCACCATGCTCAGAAATATGTGGTAGATCTGTTTGATCTGCAATAATTCTTAAGTACCCGTGTGACCAATGGAACCGCTGTAATTCCATATTAGGTGGTAAAAGATTAGGGGAATTTTCAAAAACCTTGGCAACGGCTTGGAAATCGCCCGCACCTTCTATAAGTATCAGCAACTTCTTTTTAGCAGGCATGCTAAACGAAAATTGTGAACAGATTGCGGTTAGCCCAAGGGAGAGAATGTTTCGACGGCTAAGCATTGTTTAAAAACCTCGTGCCAAGATACTTCCTATTTAATCGCTCTTATTGGCTTTTAACCTTAGTTTGAAAGGGGGGATGACTACTACAAATTTAGTCACAGCCCTAATGCATCGCTAAAGGTTTAGCCATATTGCCCAGATTTTTAAAGATGGGAACAATGGGCTGGTATTTGGCCTTTATTTTTTCAATCTCTTCAATGCTCTACCTCGTCTTAATTTTAGAACCAATACTAATTTAATTTCATGGGTGCATCATGTTAAACAAATTTGCAATCATTCTCACCTTGGCAATGCTCATTAATCCCAATGCTTTATTTGCCAGGGGCATCTTAATTCCGGAAGACAAGCGAATTGCACCCCTGATTCTCGTCAAACAAATTGTGGACTTTAAAATAGAAGATCAAATTGCAGAAACCATGGTTGAGCAGGTTTTTTACAACCATAGTGATCGGCCTTTGGAAGCTACCTATATATTTCCAGTTCCCAAAGGTGCATCGGTAAACAAATTCACCATGTGGGTGGATGGCAAAGAAACCAAAGGAGAATTGTTGGAAGCGGATAAAGCCCGCGAAATTTACACTAGCATTGTGCGCAGAATACAAGACCCAGGCTTGCTCGAGTATATGGAAAATAATCTGCTAAGAATGCGAGTTTTTCCAGTTCCTGCCCGAGGCAATCAGCGTGTTTCGGTTTCGTATACTTCTGTCGTTCCCAAAGAAGGCGATCTTATGGAGTTTGTTTTTCCGTTAAAAGGTGAAATGCGGTCTAATCAGGTCGCCCAAGAGTTCTCCCTCTCAGGGACCATCAAATCCCAGCATGGTATTGCCAATACTTACAGTCCCACCCACGATATTAATACGCAGCGTAAATCCGACAAAGAAGTTTCACTCAGTTTGAACAAAGCCGGACTTATGGGAGACAAGGATTTTCAACTTTTTTATTCATTCTCTGACAAAGCTGTAGGCATGAGTATGCTTACTCACCGCCCCATAGCTTCCGAAGAAGGTTATTTTTCCTTGATGATCAATCCTTCGATGAAGGGAAACAAGGCAAAGCCTATGCCCAGAGATTTTGTTTTTGTCATGGATACATCTGGAAGTATGCGTGGTCCGAAAATGGAGCAGGCCAAAAAAGCATTGAAATACTGTATCAATAGCCTTGGTGAAAACGACCGTTTTTCAATGCTTAATTTTGCCACTAGTATCAGCCTGTTTCGAGATGAATTTGTTCCTGCCAACGAGGAATTTAAGAACATAGGAAGAAAATGGATCGAGGGATTAGATTCCACTGGCGGGACCGCGATCCGAGATGCCTTACTTGCGGCACTAGAAATTCGAGGCAATGATGCCTCTAGGCCGTTTGTAATTGTTTTCTTTACCGATGGAATGCCCACTATTGGTGAAACTAATCCTGAAAAAATCACCCGTGATGTTCTTGCCAAGATTAAACCAAATACCCGGATATTTACTTTTGGTGTAGGTGATGATGTAAACGCAACCATGCTTGATATGCTTGCGGAAAAAACAAAAGCTGCAACCACTTATGTTCGCCCTGCAGAAGATATCGAGATTAAATCCAGTGCCATGGTTTCGAAAATCAGCAACCCGGTTCTTGTAAACCTTTCCCTGACCTTTTCGCCCGACATACAAGTGCTAGATATCTATCCAACCAGCTTGCCTGACATTTTTGAGGGTAGCCAACTAATGGTGTTTGGGAAATATAAAGGGAAGGGCGGTTCAGCAATCAAATTGAGGGGCGATCTTGCCAATGAAAAGAAAGAATTTGTCTATGAATATAACTTTCCCGAAAAGACTTCAGATTCCAAAAGCTTTGTCGAGCAATTGTGGGCACGAAGGAAAGTTGGATTTCTACTCGACCAGATTCGTGCCAATGGTGAGAAAGGCGAGCTTGTGGATGAGGTTACCAAGCTTGCAAAGAAATATGGAATAACCACTCCCTACACAAGTTATTTAGTTGTTCCCGATCATGTTGCATACCCTATTCATAGGCCGGTTCCTGGTTATCCCACTCCCAAGCTTCCTGTTCCGTTTGGCTTGCTACCCTCATCGGGTGGTGATGGAAATCGCAAAGTTCTTGAATTTGCGCGTGAAAATCAAAGTAGACCGGGCCAACTTGCAGAGGGCAGGGCGACTGCTGCTGAAAAAGCTTTTGAGTTTGCTGGAATTGCAGGTGCGCCCGGTGCAGAGCAATTGAAAAAAGCCATGGATGCAAAGGGCGATCTCGATCGTGCCAAGGATGCGTTGCGAAGGAGGGATCAGAACGCTGTTCAAGGAGGGAAAATGGGGGTGGATCTATCGGTCCAAAACCAAAATTTTAGAGATCAGATTACTGTTTCTGAAACTGCAATTAAACAGATTTCAGGTCGAAGTATGATCGAGGTAGGCGGGGTTTGGATTGACGAAGGGTTTCAAAAATCCATGCCCACAATGGTTATTCAGGCTCAAAGCGATGCATACTTCCGATTATTAGAAAAACAGCCCCAGTTAAGAAAACTATTTGGTCTGGGCAACTATTTGATTTGGGTAACCCCCGGAAATACCGCCTTGGTAATTGATACACAAGAAGGCAAAAACACGATTTCTGATAAGGAAATTGAACAGATGTTTGCTCCAAACAAATAACAGGCTTTGAGGGTGAAGATCAGAACTTTTGCTTGTTATCGAAATTTTCATGGCCTTAATCTCTAGACTATGTTTAACATAGACTAGAGATTTTATTTTTTCCATCTTTGTGGAGATTGCCATGAGTGATTTTGTAAGTAAGAATTCGCGTAGAGTATTTGTTAAGCAGGCATCCCTGGCTTTGCTTGGAACCAGCCTAGGCGCTCCTTCAATTTTAAAGGCGCAAGAGTTCTTGGGTAAAAAACAGCCCACTCCGAAAATTATCTTGGGTGTTCAAACCTACACCTACAGAAACTTTGATCTCGAAACTGCCTTGAAAAAAATGAAGGAGCTTGGCGTTACTCAAGCTGAGTTTTATCAAAAGCACATTCCTGCAACCAGCACGCCAGAACAACTCAAGGCTATCTTGAACCTTTGCAAAGAATATGGCATTAAGCCAGTGGCCTTTGGCGTTCAAAGATTTACCAAAGATCATGATGCCAACAAAAAAATGTTTGATTTTGGCAAGGCTGTTGGCGTTACCGCTTTTAGTGCAGACCCTGATCCAGATAGTTTTGAGAGCCTCGATAAACTTTGCGCTGAATATAAAATTGCTATCGCAATTCATCCCCATGGTCCCGCAGGCAAGGGGATGTTGCACCGTTGGTATAGTGCTGAATTAATCATGGCAGGGGTGAAAGACCACCACCCATTGATTGGTTCTTGTTTAGATACGGGTCACCTTATCCGATCTGCCCAATTGGGGAAAAATCTTGACCCAGCAACTGAAGTTCGAACCATGGGTAAACGAAACTTTGGTATGCATCTTAAAGATCATGACAATAAAAAGAACACTGATGTGATTTTTGGTAAGGGTGTTTTGGATGTTGATTCGGTGCTCAAGGCATTAAGTGATGTTGGTTTTAGCGGTATGATAAGCATAGAATACGAAGCTAATCCTCAAGACCCATCGCCAGATCTTAAGGCATGCATCGACATTTTTAACACGGCTGTTAAAAAGATTTCTTGATCAATTATTTGGGAAGAGAATATGGCCTGCAACTTGCCTGTTGAACAGATAGAAGAACTTAGGAATACCAAGTACAATGCGACCGTTGTTGAGTTAAAAAAAGCTCATTCTGACTTGATGATTGTTCGGGTGAAACCGGATAAGGCCATAAGGCCGCATCGTGCTGGTCAGTATACTTTGCTTGGTTTGGGGTACTGGGAAGGTAGATATCCTGGTTGCCAGGAAGAAACCCTTCCCGAGGAAGAGTTGACGAAGCTTGCAAGGCGGGCCTATTCTTTATCAAGTTCAATTCTTGGGCCTGATGGTTCATACATCAAAGCAGAAGAAAATGATTGGAACGAGTTTTATATTGTTTTGGTCCGGGAAACAGGCCGTGAGATCGCACCTGCGTTAACCCCCAGATTGTTTAATCTGGAAGTTGGTTCAAGGCTTTTCATGGGTGAAAAAATAACTGGGCATTACAATCTTTCTCATGTAAAGCCCGATGATGATGTGATCTTTTTTTCAACCGGAACAGGTGAGGCGCCCCATAACTACATGGCACTTGAAATGCTACGAAATAAGCATCAGGGGAAGATTATTTCTGCATGCTGTGTGCGTATGGGTAAAGATCTTGGCTACCTTGATGTTCATGATGTGTTGATGAAGAACGCCCCCAACTATAAATACATAGCGCTTACAACTCGCGAAGGTGATCCTTCGAAAAAGCGTTACTTGCAGGATTTGGTTCGGTCCGGTGAAATTGAAGCCATACTCGGTTCTAAACTTAATCCCGAAAAGACCCATGTATATTTGTGCGGAAATCCCGCAATGATTGGTGCCCCATTCAAACATCTTGAAACAGGGGTGAGAACTTATCCCAAACCTGAAGGTATCATTGAGCTTTTAGAATCCCGGGGTTTCAATGCAGATTTAGGCCACGGTCATGCCCCAGGCAATATTCATTTCGAAGAGTATTGGTCTTAATGATGGATTAGAGATTCGTTCGTATTCTTTGTCGAATATCGCAGCATTGTATTTCCTAGAAATAATGAAATGGTGGACCAAGTCACACCTGCAACCCACAACAGCAGGGTGTAAATATTTGCGCCACTAAGATCTTTGTTTAACAAAATCCCCATCATTAATGGTATTGCGAGAAAGAACAGAGCGAGGATTTTTTTCTGTGACTCAAGCATTCTTGCAAGGCAAAATGCTGGCAGGATCAAAATTCCGAAATGCGCTTTGCTCGACATCGGGGAAAGCAAAAGCATTGCGCAAAGGATCATCGAAGCTTCGAGTGCAAATTGTTGCGATCCTAGGGTATTTAAGGTGCTAGGATTTCCTGGCCACCCCCAGCAAAATAAAGTCATTGCCGTGCCAAAGATTACCAGACCCATGAGAATAGGTTTTACTTTCGTGGATTGCGAGTTATCGCTATCGATGATGACGGAGTATTTACCATCTTTTGTTTCAATATGGGTTTGAGTGAACCTTTTTCCCGAACCTGCCAGCGATTGGTTGTAAATAATTTCGCTGCCCCATGTTCCTGGAACAAAGTCGGGTTTTGTCATTGGGGCTAGAAATCGCTCTACAAAAATAACCGCTCTAGGTTTTCCCTCTTTCGGAAGGCCAAGAATAATGTCTGGAATAAAGTTGCAAAATAAGAATCCGAGTACAAATGCCAATACTGCCTTCCACCGGAACCTGTAGATCAAGTAGGGAAGAAATAAAAGAGGTGTAAGCTTGCAGGCTGCCGCGATCCCTAATAATATCCCACCATTAATTTCTTTGTTTATTGATAGTTGCAGGCATCCAAATAGGATGGTGCCAGCGATGAGTACATCGAATTGCTGATGCGAAAGGCAGTTGAGGAAATAGGTTGAAGCGCAAATTAAGCCGATGATGAAAGCTATCCACCCGAATTTTTCGTTTGATGGAAAAACAGCCCGACTGATTTTCCAAGCACTATCGATTGCAAGATAAAGAAAAAAAATATTGATGATTCCCCAGCTTAGTCTGGAGAGCCATTGGGGTAGAGTGTTGAATGGGATGCAGATAAAAGCCATCCAGGGTGGGTACATGAAGACGGAACCTTCATGATAAATATCTTCGCCTTGGATTAAAAGGTTGGCGTAAGTCTTGAAAACCAGGTCAAACTCGGAATTGGTGCGAAGAAATATGGGGGAAGCCGCTGCGAGGAGCAGTACTAGACTAATACTGAAAAACACGATTCTATTTTTTAAAGCGCCTGTGTTGTGATTGGGTTGCATCGGTATAGTAGACATCGGAACCATCCGGTTTAGTGAGTGCTTCCTTAGGAAGTCAAAATTGGGCTTGTATTCAAATACAATAATTTGAAAAATCTAGCAATAGAATGAGTTTCATAAGTTGTTTGATGTTTTTGAGTTGATAAGATATAAACAGGTATTCGTGTGGCTGGGATTAGCCATAGTAAATGTTTGAGGGGTCAATGGGTTCGCAAGCAAGATTACCGTTTGAAAAAGAAATATACGCACTTGAGGATCTTCTTTCATCGTTGGAGGTGAAGGAAGGTTCAGATATTTCAAATAGCGAAGAGATTCGTCGTATTCGCAAAGAAGTCGCTAGTCTTAAAAAAGTAAAATTTGGGAATCTTACTTCTTGGGAGACCGTTTTGGTTTCCCGCCATCCTGATCGTCCACAAATGATGGACTATGTGGAAATGATTTTTGATGATTTTGTAGAACTGCATGGTGACCGTGCATTTGGTGATGATCGAGCCCTTCGAACCGGTTTTGCAAGAATTGGAGAGCATCGCGTTTTGTTGGTAGGCCATCAAAAAGGCCATACCTTGCAAGAGCGAAGAGAATGCATGTATGGTTGTGCCCATCCCGAGGGTTATAGAAAAGCTTTGAAGAATATGAAGTTGGCAGAAAAGTTTGGTCTGCCGATCATTTGTCTTATTGATACTCCGGGGGCTTTCCCCGGCATTGGCGCAGAAGAGCGAGGCCAGTCTTCACTCATCGCTGCCAATATTCTTGAAATGTCCTGCCTTAAGACTCCGGTAATTTGTGTGGTTATTGGGGAAGGTGGTTCGGGTGGTGCTTTGGGTATAGGCGTGGGCGACAAAGTTAGTATGCTTGAGTTTTCTTATTATTCCGTGATCAGTCCGGAAGGGTGTGCAGGTATTCTTTGGAAAGCTGCCACCGAAATAACCAAGCCAATCGCCGCCGATGCTCTGAAACTCACTTCTAAAGAGTTGTCAAAGTTGGGGATCGTGGATGCGGTAATTCCAGAACCATTGGGTGGAGCACATCGTAATCCCAAAGAAATGTCGAATACTTTGAAGTCGTATTTGCTTCGCTATCTGGGTGAGTTGCTGCAGGTTCCCGTTGATGAGTTACTCGAAAAGCGTTACCAGAAATTCCGCAACATGGGTGTGTTGTTGGAAGGTAATTCGCAAGAGCAATCTGCCGGCTCTGCTTGAGAAGTGCTCTCATATCTGATTGATAAAAGAATTTGAAGCTATACCACGAATGAAACATAAGATCCGTTATCGGACGCTGTTTGAAGGCGGGAATTGGCTGGAACTTATAATAGCAACGTCCGATAACGGCTGTTATGTTTCCTTAAAGGTATAATGCGCTTTTATCGGTTTCGCCCTTTGTTTTCAGCCCTTTTAAGCAGTATCGCTAATAACATATTCTTGTTGGCCCCGGTTCTTTCTCTGGGTATATTGTAACTTGAATTCCAATTGCTTTTCCTGCCTTCCAAAGGATCTCTTCGACATGAATCAAAACAAAACTCCTAACGAAGATCACAAAGTTTTACGCGTTGGCATGATCGGCCTCGGGATGATTTTTGATGAAACCTACAAGCCTGTTTTCCTAGGGTTGGCGAACTCGCCTCTTTACTCCCCTGCCACCGGCCCTGTCGATGTTCGCTGGACAGCGGCTGCAACCCGAACAGGAGCCAGAGGCCAAAACTACCTCCAGCAGTTGAAGAACATTATTCCCCCGTTTGAAAATTTCCATGGGAATGAATCCATTCAAAAACTGCTCGCATCCAATGTTGATGTGGTTTGTGTTGCAACACCTGATGACCGGCATTTTGAAGCAGCAAAAATGGCCCTCCTTGCGGGCAAGCATGTCTTGATCGAAAAACCCTCCGTTCTTACCCTCAAAGAATTGGAGCAACTTCAGGAAATAGCTGATCAAAAGAAAGTTCTCGCCAAAGTTGTTTATCACAAGCTTGCAGACCCCGATCATAAGAAATTGCGCACTCACTATGCCGATTCTGTTTTTCGTCATATTAATAATGGCTACTGCTCTTTGCTCGAACCCAAATCAATCAGCGGGAAACAATTTGCAGAATGGATCGTGGGAAGAAACCCTGGCACTTATGTTGCGGTCCACTATATCAAGTTGATTGATTTTACATTTGGGCCTGCAAGCGTACAGCCGGGTTGGGAGTTGATTCGTATCAATGCGACAGGCCAGAGGGGTTTGGTCGGAAATGCAGATGGGCCGACTTGGGATTCTTGCCAGCTTCAGATAACTTATAGGCACCCAGATAAGCGTGAGGCGACTTTTGATATTCATACCAGTTGGGTGATGCCTGATAATTTTCCCGGTTATGTAGAGCAAGAGGTTCAATTTCGATTTGATAACGCAATTTGGAATGCCCATCAACGAAAACGCGGGGTCGAAATGGCAATTGAAGATCGCACTCCCAACGAACTTAAGAACACTCCCAATTATCATTACAATGGTTCTTTTTTAGAGCCTTGGGGTAAACGCAGTCAGCGTGGTTATGGATTAGAGGTGATTCATCGGTTTTTTGAGGAGGTTGCTTTTGTTGAGTTTGCAGGCCCTGCTTTAAGTCGGGATGAAAGATTGCAATCCATGAAAGAACTTTCTTACAATGATCTTAGTGCGGATAGAAATACGGTTGCGATAGTTCAGGCGATGGAAGCGATTTTGTCTGAGCATGTTGCTGGAAATTCAGGAGCCCAAGTTTTGGTTAATGGGCCAGATGGTGGATTGGTGTTATATCGGCCTGGTAAATCCGGGCATTTGGTTCTGCATGCTGCAAAAGTTTAAGCCTAATAAGCATATTGTTTCCGTCTGTACTTCCCAAGTATTTACCGCTATTCTTATATGGCTGTATTAATTTGCCTCCAAAGGAAATTGCCATGATCAAACCCATTCATCATCCTGGTGAAAACAATTCGAATGTTATTCGTGATCATTTGGTGGCTATTGAGCCAAGATCCTTGCGCACTTATACCCCTAGTCAGGCGATTTTGGCAAAAAGCGCAGGTGCATTTCATTGGACTCCCGAAGGAAGAAAACTTTACGACTTCACTTCCGGTGTATTGGTTGCAAATCTTGGGCATAACCCTGTTCGATGGACCAAAAGGTTTTTTGAATTGATGGGTTGGAATAATCTTGGTGCTGCAAACGATGGAGATGCTTATTTTCCTGCCGTCACCATGACCGCTTACAATGCTGCAACCCCAATTGAAATTCAAGCCAGCGAAAAATTGCTTGCCTTGATGCGGGTGCATCCTGTTGGCGTTCGAATGCAGCAGGTTCTTTGGGCGGCTTCGGGCTCGGAAGGAATTCAAAAGGCGCTTTGGGCTGCGATGGCAAAAGATAAAAACCGCGATATGATCATCGCAACCCGATATGGGTTTCATGGCAAAAAGGGTTTATCCAACGCAATCACCGGCACCGAAAATGATAAGGAGCGCGACCCCAGGGTTAAATTCATTTCGTTCCCCATGTGTGAATGCAATGATCTCTCCATGCGGGATAAACCGTTTGATTTTACGCATTACCAAAAAGAATTGGATGCGCTTTGGCATCAATATGGAAGAAAACTTGGGACATTGATCACCGAGCCTTATCTAGGTGGAGGTGGTTCTTATCATCCCCCAAAAGAATATCTTCAGATGCTCGTTCGTTTTTGCAGAGAGAAAGACATCGTCTTTATTCTTGATGAAGTGCAGGCGAATTTTGGCCGCACTGGCCAAAACTTTGCCTACGAATCCTATGGCATTGAACCCGATATTGTTGTGCTGGGAAAAGGCTTGGGCAATGGCGTTCCCGTGGCCGCTGTCGTTGGCAGAAAAGATTTGTTTGATTGTTTGGAATATGGTGAAGCATCAGACACCTGGAGTGCTAACCCGCTTTGTTGTGCGGCGGTGATTGCTACCCTCGAAGAATTTGAAAACGGTAAAGTGCTTGAGCATTCTCGCAAAGTATCTGCAATTATTGAGGAGGGCTTGATTGCCCTAAAAAAAGATATGCCTTTTGTTGCCAATGTTCGTGGCGAAAAAGGTGGCATGGTTTGGGGCGTTGAAATGGCGGATTGGGCAGGGAAAAATTCGCATGAATGGGCCTGCGCCATGGTTGAAGCTTGTTATCGAGGTGAACCCAACGGCGATGGTATTCATATTCTTGGGCCATTAGCCCGGAAGGTGGTTAGGATATCTCCACCGCTTACTCTTTCGCTGGCAGAGGCTACTGCTTCAATGAAATTATTGCATAAGCTCCTTGCCCCATTGGCTAAAAATAATGTCGATCACAGCGCCGCCATTGCGGGTGGGCGCTAATTAGTTAACACGATCCTTATGGAATTTTTTTATGCCTGTTGATCTGTTTCATCCTCTGATTGGTAGTCAGGTATTCATTGGCTTGACCAGATTCTTAATTCTTTTGCCTCGAATTTTTCTGAGGGGTCTTTCTTTAACCAGGTCTTTAACCTTCGAGCGATGCTTGCCCTTGCCCTCGTCAGCTTAACTTGTGGTGCAGTGGGTTCCATGGTCGTTGGCAGTAGGATGGCTTTTTTTAGCGATGCCCTAGCTCATTGTGCTTTTGCTGGGGTGAGCTTGGGCTATGTTATTTTCGAGCTATTTATTCTTGGCGCCCGCCCCAAGGAAGAATTCTGGGAATGGGTTACACCCATTATGGTTGTTTTTGGTATCGCTGTAGGCGCCGGTATCGCCTATGTTAGGGGCCAGACTGGGTTGGCTAGCGACACCGTAATTGGTGTTTTCTTTGCCTTTTCACTTGGCTTTGCTGCCATGCTTAAAAATATTATCAATGATCGCAGTGTTTTCAGTTTGGAAGATTTTCTATTTGGCGACCCGCTCTTTGTAAGTGCATCCGAGATTTTATACATGGCGGGATTGGCTGTTTTTACCTGGGTCTTCTTGTTCTTTTTTTATAACCGCATGGTCTTTAGCAGTTTCAACAGCAGCCTTGCACTTTCGAGGCGTTACCCTGTTACGGTTCTTTACTATTTGTTTGTCATCTTGTTGGCATTAATTGTGAATCTTTGCTTAAGGTATGTGGGAGTGCTTTTGATCAACGCCTTATTGATTGTACCGGCAGCTACGGCATTCAATCTTGGAAGAAATTTGCGTGAAGTTTTCTGGCTTACCGTTCTGCTGAGTGTCTTTGTGTGTTTAGCTGGGTTGGGCGCAAGCTGGGAACTCCAAGTTCGTTCGGGGGTTAAGTTTGGGGTTTCAGGCACGATCGTGATGCTGGGTGTGGGGTTGTTTTTTTGCTCGATGATCATTGGGAAATTAAAGGCTACTTCTTAATATATTTGATATTAATTCAACCAGCTCCTTGATTCCAGCACCGATCTAATTGACAATAGATAAAGCATAAATGGTTGGGGCAGGTTCCCAACTAAACTATTTTTTACAGATGGGATAAATGAAGCTGTGGATAGTTCTCAAGCTCTCGATAAAATTAAAGATTTCCTTCTGATTTTCACCAGCATCTTTTATGAAGCTTTGCCCTTTATTGTTATTGGGTCTTTGCTTGCAGGGCTTCTTGAAGAGTTGCTCCCTCAAAAACTGATCGCAAGGCTTCTTCCGCGGAATCGGTTTTTTGCAATTTTAATAGGCGCACTTCTAGGTTTGATTTTTCCCATGTGCGAATGTGGCATCATACCAGTTATGCGCAGGTTGCTGCGCAAAGGTTTACCTTTGAGTTGTTGCGTAGCTTATCTTTTAGCTGGCCCCATTATTAATCCCCTCGTTTTACTTAGCACTTATGTTGCTTTTGATGGTATGGAGAATGCCACCGAAAACGGAACTCTTGCTTTTCAAATGGGCGGACTTGCAATGGTCTTGACTCGTACAGGTATGGCTTATCTCGTTGCAGTTGGAACCAGCCTTATTGTTGACCGCCTTCATCAAAAACATGGCGATGAACTTCTCATGCCTTTGGCAAAGCCCCCTGTTAAAAGCAAACTTTCACTTGATGTTGTTGATGATGATGATGTAACTGTAAATAAAGGCAGCATGAATTGGTTTGCCCGTGCTTCCAGAATTTCGGAAACCGCACTTCACGACTTTATCGATATCACCGTTTTTCTTACCATTGGCGCGCTCCTTGCTGCTTTTACTCGCATTTGGCTTACCCATGATGCTATTTCTGAACTTTCCCGTTCCCATATCATTCTTGCTGTTCTTTTGATGATGGCTTTGTCGGTTGTCCTTTGCCTTTGCAGCGAAGCTGATGCCTTTGTCGCTGCCAGTTTTGTTACTTTAAGGCCCGCAGCTAAAGCTGGGTTCCTTGTACTTGGGCCCATGTTCGATCTTAAACTTTACATGATGTACACCAGGGTGTTTAAACCCAAATTGATTTGGACTATAATAATCTCTGTGGTAATTCAGGTTTTTCTTTACACCATGATCTTGCATGGCCTTTGGGAAAACCTTGGACCTAAGTTCTTCTTTCCAAAAATTGATCCTATAACTTCAACCTCCAGGTGAATTTGTGGCTAATGAACATCACCACCACGATAATGCTACCGAATATTACATCGAACAATTAATTGGCGTCGGTATCTCTCTTTCCATCGCCTATGTTTGCATCATGCTGTGGTGGCCCTTTCCTATTTATGGTGCCGATGGGCAGATTATTTCCTATGGCAACAAATTATCGATCATCTTGCATCCCAAGTTTCATTTCTGGGTTTTAACTGGCAGCATTATTCTTTTGGGCATTGTATCTATCCGGGTAATCGCTCTATGGCTTGAATCGGGCAAATTAAAATCAGCACCTAAACATGAACATGTACATGGCCCCGATTGCGATCATGATAAAACCCACGATCACGACCATGGCCATAATCATAATCATGTGCATGGACCCGATTGTAACCACGATCATGATCATGAACCTGGGCATAATCATAACCATGAATCACCAGGTCATGCAGATTGTGGGCATGATCATAGTCATGGTTCTGCGCCTGTTCGATTTATTGTCTTACTTCTTCCAATTGTTTTATTCTTCCTTAATGTTCCCAACGAGGTTTTCAGTAATGTCAAGGGTGTAGATCTTTCGCAATTTAGTGAAGTAGCTTCTGTAGCTGAAAAGGGAATTGACTTTAATGTTGGTTTTTTACAGTTGGAAATGGCTTCCATGACTCAGGAAAGCAGAAATCATTACGAAGGTAAAACAGTCAGATTGATAGGGAAATATGTGGGTGAAGAAGAAAAGCGCTTTTCACTCATCCGTTTTAAAATTAATTGCTGTGCCGCGGATGCAGTGCCACTCAACGCAGTCATGATGGTTGATCCTAATTCCACAGAAAAACTATCATGGAAAAAGTATGCTAACAAATGGGTTCAAGTGACGGGCCGTGTACATTTTCTCAAACGAAAAGATAATGAACAGTACATGACTGCCTTAGTTTTATACCCCGATGCCGAACACAAACTTAATGATGATTTGGTTAAAGTTGTACCGCAAGATTCCAACCCCTATGCTAACTAGCATTCCATTATGCGGTAATTTAATCCGTAGAAGTCTTGGAGTTATTATGAACCTTAAGAAGATGTTTTTCATTTTGCTTTTTTGTTTTGTCGCAGTTACAGGCAGGCTATTCTCCTGCCCTTTTTGCACCATGCAGGGCCAAACCCTTGTAGGGGAAGTCAATCAAGCCAGCATGGTTCTTTTTGGTACTTTGAAAAATGCCAAGATTGGTAATGCTGATGGCGCCGATGGTAGCACTGATTTTGAAGTCGAAAAAGTCATTAAAGATCATGCCATCCGTGGTGGTAAAAAAACACTGACTCTTCCCCGCTATGTACCACCAGACAAAGATGGGAAATATAAGTTCCTACTTTTTTGTGAGGTTTATAAAGATAAACTCGACCCTTATCGGGGCGTTGCAGTTCCGCCAGAAAGTGAAATAGTCGCTTACCTACAAGGCGCGTTGGCTTTAAAAGATAGCACCCTGCCTAAAAAACTTGGGTTTTATTTTAACTATCTGGAAAACACAGATACTGAAATTTCAAATGATGCGTACAAAGAGTTTGGTAATGCCGGCTACAAAGAATTTGAACTCGCAGCAAAACTTTTTTCCCGAGAGAAAGTGATTTCATGGCTTAAAAATTCCGCAACGCCATCCTTTAAAATGGGTTTGTACGCTTCAATTCTTGGGCATTGTGGCAAGCCAGAAGATGCGCAAATTCTTAAACAGTTGCTGGAAGATCCTGAAAAACAATCAGCAAGCGGCATCGATGGCGTGTTTGCCGCCTATGCCATGCTCAATCCCAAAGAGGGCTGGGAATATCTAATTGCGGTGATGAAGAATCCCAAGAAAGAATTTTTGTTTAGATATGCAGGTTTACGGGCAGTAAGGTTTTTTCTGGAGTTTGCGCCAGATTTGATTCCTAAGAAAAATCTGATTGAAGCTATTGTTTTATTGCTGGATCAAGAGGATATTTCCGACTTGGCAATTGAAGATATGCGGAAATGGAAGGTTTGGGATCAAGCAGACAAGGTTCTGGGCTTGCAAGAAAAAGATGCGTATAAGAAAATTCCAATCGTTCGAAGAGCTGTGTTGCGCTACGCATTGTCTTGCAAAGGAAGTGCCGCTGCAGACGATTTTGTTAAAAAGCAAAGGCTTGCAGATGCTCAAGGGGTTATGGACGCAGAGGAATTATTGAAATTAGAGCAGCCAGCTCCTCCTGCGAAATAATTTCTTTGGCTTGTTAATTGCTTAGTCCAGGGAAGGACGGTTTTATTGCGAACTGCTCACCTCATTTTTATTGTTGTATTCATTGCTGCAATTTCCGCAGAAAAAATTATTGCATGCAGTATTTGTGCTGGGTATGGGCAATCTCTTTCTCTTCGGGAGCAGGCATTAAAATCAAACTCCAAGGTTATTCTGTTTGGCGTCATCACTAAATCAAGCCTTGAAGTTGATGGGACGGGGAAGACTGAAATTTCCGTGCAAAAAAACTTTGTACTACCCGCCGATTTTAAGCCTCAGGCTTCTATTTCCATCAAGCAATATCTGCCCTTCGATGCCAATGCCTATAATGGAATTTTGTTATTTGCAGACTATTCGAAAGGGCAGCTAGATGTGTTTCGTGGCGTTTCTATTCCATCAAAAGAAGTATCTAATTATGCTGCCGGTGCACTGGGGGCGATAACCCTCAAGGGCCCTGCTCTGTTAGATTATTACCTTCCTTTTCTGCAATCACCTTCGAGAGAAATAGCCACAGATGCTTTCTTGGAATTTGCCAAGGCTTCAGATTCTATGCTTCTTGAGTTTTCAAAAAAAATGAACCCTGCTCTATTGAAAAGTTGGATTTTAGATCCGAAGGTTCCTGAAGAGCGTTTGGGGCTGTATTCTTTTCTTCTTGGTGGATGTGGAATTGAAGCTGATATCACTTTTTTACTCGAGATGCTTAAGTCGCAGGATTCCAGGGCGCAGGCTGCTTTTGATGGAGCGATGGTTGCATTAATCCGGTTGCACCCCGCCCAAGGTTGGAATGCACTTGATGGGTTTTTAAAAGCAGATAATACGCCACTGCAGACAAGGCTTTCATGCATTCGTTCAATCAAAGTTGCCAATGAAATAATGCAGGGCAAATCAGACAAGGCTGAAATTTTCAAAGCTTTAAACATAGCATTGAAACAAGGTGAACTAGCAGATCTTGCAATTGAAGAACTGCGAAAAATGAAGCACTGGGGTTTTACCCAAGAGATACTGAGTATATATGGAACCAAAGGGTTCACCGCACCCGTCATGAAGCGTGCGTTTCTTCGTTATGCCCTGACCGCGCCCAAAGATCCGCAGATTGAAAAGTTTTTGGCTCAACTAGAAACCAAGGACTCCCAGATGCTTCTTGAAGTGAAAGAATCACTGGGTTTGGTTCCATTAAACCCTTGATCATCGGATTTATTTCAGCTTAAGATCTAAAACCGTGACACTGTAAATATCAAGCCCGCCCTGCCCCCCTGCCCTATCTGAAGCAAAGTATAACTTCAAACCATCCCTGCTTAGCGAGGGCGATTTTGTCCCGATTTTACCAGTCGAATCTTTAAGATTGGCAACAGCAATCGGTTTCGACCAACCGCCATTTAAGGTCTTCGTACAAGAGTAGATTTCTAGGCGCCCATCATCAGCAATTCCTTCAAGGAACATCAGGTTTCCTAATGGGGTGATGGAGGCGTGGTGAAATCCAATCGGGAGATCCTTGAGTGGTTCTGGGGCATCAAAGTTACCTTCGGTTCCCGTGCCTTTGACACGCTTTGCAACCATCTGTTGCCAGCCTTCTTTGGTTTTTCTGCTGAAGTATAATGACATTTGATCCTTGGAAAGCCAGGGGTGCATTTCATCCGTTTCAGTATCGAGGGCAAGAAGAGGTTTTCCCGGGTTGAAGGCACGGTCTTCCATATCCTTGCCTGGTTGATCCCTAAAGGAACGGAACAAATCGAAGTTGTTGTTTAGCTTGTCTTTTTTTGTTGCGTAGATGATGGTTTGAGGGAATTTGCCCTCTTCGGTAAGAAAGCAACTACGATCATCTGCCTCGGTGTCAACATATGCACCAATGGTTTCAGGATTACTCCATTTACTTGTTTTTTTCAAGAACTTAGAGAAGAAAATAGAATACTTCCCTTTTTCATTCTTGCGGGAAAAATAAAATCTTGCAGGATAAACTGTGCTTAGAGAAGGAACAAAAAGTGGATCATCTTCATCCATTTCCGTGTTGATTGGCATGGGTGTCAACTTAAGTGGTGCGTCCGCACCACTGGAATTTAAAGGTGTGAAGATTGCAGCAAAAAATAAAACCACGCCCATCAAACCACTTAAACGCTTCATGCAAAAGTCTCCAGAAATCAGAACCATAAATAATGTTTAATCGGGCCAACACAGGTGGTATCCCTTGGTATTAACTTGAATACGGTAGAGCGAAACCCCAGCGGTAATATAGAGAATATTTCGGTCTTTTCCTGCAAAAATGCAATTTGATGAAGTTTCTGGGGTGTTTACAAAATCAATGATTTTGCCCATGGGATTAAATACATAAACGCCTGTTTCTTTTCCTGTACCTGCGGTTGCAAAAATATTCCCTTTTTCATCCACACACATACCATCGATGCCCCTGGATTTTCCAAAATCATGAAGAACTTTTTTAGTGTCAAGTGTGCCATCTTCCGCAATGTTGAAGCACACCAGATGTTTATTTCCCTGCGGGTCGTTCTCTGCGATGTAGATGGTTTTTCCATCGGGGGAAATCACGATGCCGTTGGGTTTCTTGCATTCTCTGGTTGCGATCGAGACTTTTCCTGTGCTAGAGATCATGAAGACACTTTCGTGGTCAAGTTCACGGGGTTCTTTGCCCACATAGCGGGGGTCGGTAAAGTAGATGCGGTTTTTGGAATCAATCACGAGGTCGTTGGGGCTGTTGAATTTTTTACCTTCAAAGTTGTCTGCAATGATTGTGATTTTGCCGTCTTTTTCAGTTCTGGAGATTCTGCGATTGCCCCCGGTGTTGGCACCCTCAGCAGCAACAAGTCTGCCCGTGGAATCAAAATCCAATCCGTTTGATCTTCCGCCTGGATTACGAAATTCGGTGGTGATCTTGGTTGCAGGATCGAACTTCATGATGCGATTCCCGATATCAGAAAAGTAAACGCAGTGATCTTTTCCATAAGCAGGGCCCTCAGTGAATTCCCCGCCTGTCCAGACTTTCTCAACTTTATTACCTGCCGAAAACATCAAACCGGATGAGTTAGTTTTATCTTGGGCGAAAACTACGGTGGTAAGAAGCAGTATTACCATGGTTGCAAGTTGGCGCATGAGTGACCTCGGGTTGGTGTGAATTTCTACTAATCAATTAGGTATCATTTAAACAGAAAATACAGATGGGATCATTAAAAAACAATGAACGGCAGAGGATATCTTATAAAGAGAGCAATTGCTTTGATGTTTCGATTATTTTGTCGATGGAAGCCATGGCTCCAACCCCGAGGTCGCCACATGCCAGAAGTTTTTCTTCGGGTTGTAGAACTCTAAGATTTTTTAGAGAGATGTTGATGTTTTCGCAGGCGTGATCGGGGTTAAGAGGATTGAAATTGAGCAAGCCATTTTCTTCTGCGATGAGTGCCAAGTGCCTTGCTGTGGCGGGTTTTTGCCACATTTGCGTGTTCATTGCGGGCGCTAAAAGTACGGGAGTTGCGATGTCGCGGGCACGCCAGATTGAAGTCAGGCAGTTATCAGCCAAACCCAGTGCCATTTTTGCCAGGGTATTGGCATCCAAAGGCGCAATGATGAAAAGTTCCGCCCATTTTCTAAGCTCGATGTGCAAGACCTTGTCTTCGCGGGAATAGAGTTGATTTGGCCATTCATTGACATCGGTGAAAATAGAATCTTTACCGCAAATTGCTTCAAGCTTTGCAGGTGAAACAAAATAGGCTGCATGGTTGGTCATGACGATTCTGAGTTCATGATTTTCATTAACCAAGTGGGTTGCAAGTTCTTCCACTTTGATTGCAGCAACAGAACCGGTTACGCCCAGAAGAATTTTTGCCATTATTGTGGTTTCCAGATTTGTTCGATTGCATCGAGAAGGCTTGCGGGTAGATTTTCTCGAGAAACGCATTGGTAATTGGAATTGATGGGGCCGATCCATGCTTTGATCGAGGCATCTTCTATGCGGTTTGCAACCATCAGGTCTGCATTGGAATGCATTCTTGATTGTTCAGCAATTTGAAGTAGTTTTTGCTCATCAATGTTGGCTTCGAGTTTAAATTTAACGAGGGCCCCTTTGAAGTTCCAAGTGGTTCTGAATTGGTCGATCAGTTTAGGCAGAGGTTTTAGCTTCAGCCATAATTCTTGATGACTGCCTGATAATTTTTCATTGCCCGAGGTTGAGACCGGGGTGTTGAAATCGGGCGTTTGGAATATCCCCTCACAACCATAATCGCTTACTGCCGCAGTCATGATGATCGCATCGTAAATGTTTTTGCAAGTTTCTTTTTCAAGGAGAGAGAATAAATCATCGAAGGTATCAAACAGAATGGATTCAATGTTTTGCTGGTTGGTTGTGAGGTGGGAGTTGCTGGTTAGCAGGCAAACCTGATGGCCTCGTTTTGCGGCTTCAATGGCAAGGGTTTGGCCTGTAAAGCCTTTTGCCAGGTTGGTGATTTTGCGTGCGGAATCAATCGCAACAGAGGTGGCACCAGCGGTGATAAGAAAGCGGGGCATAAAGCAAAGGTACCCTTCTTGGATCCTGTGATAGGAATTATTTTACGGAAAGGAGTCGATTTGGCCTAGGAAATTAGGAACCCGCAGGGATGCGTACTTTTTCTGCAGAGGGCAGATTAAGTTTCAGGATGTGGTTTTGTAATTCAGATTCAGGAAGTTGAATGACTTCAATCAGTTTTTCGCGCAGGCTACCGGGGCTTGGGTTTTCCCTAAGGGTTTGCATGAAAGCAAGCAGTACCTTTTTATTTTCTGGAGTTGAATGCAAGAAGTAATGCACCCATGCCCACGATTCGCGGTATTCCGCTCGATTCATTTTGCCCACTTCGTCCATGAGTTCAAGCCTGATTAAATCGGGCTTAAAATCATTGTTGAGATCTTTTCTTAAATGTTCAACATGCTGGCGGTTGATCCCTTTTTTATCAGGGGGCAATTCGTAATATTCAGCAAGGCCTTCATCAAGCCATAATGGAACATCTTTTAACACGCTATGAAGCAAGGCGTGCGTGAGTTCATGCCTTAAATCCTGAGCAACGCGTTCGCCCCAATAGGTGTAAATAAGTAAGTCTTCGGATCTGCCAACGCCTCGGGTCTGGGCGACAAAGAAGGCCCTTCGCGATGGTAGTTTGGGATATTTTGAAACCATGAATTTGTCGTACTTTTCCCGATCTTCGAACAGGTAAACTTGAATCATGGTCGAGGATTCAGGCAGTTTTAAATCGCCATATACTTGATCACGAAGCTTGGCGAGTTCATCGAAAAGGGGAAGGTCTTTTTTGATTTCAAAGTCGCTGAGAAACACATAGGGTGCAACTCGGATCAGGAATTTTCCCGGCAAAACTGGAACAGCCAAAAGGTTGGCCTCAGCGGTATCTTTTCCCGGTTGATTGGGATTGAAATTAAAGGTGGAGCAACCACTTGAAATGATGATGGCGAACAGGAGTATGCTAAACAACCTTGCAAAAATCAACTTTTCGAACCCTTTTCGCAAAAGGAAATCTCTCTTCAGTGGGGAGGAAGCATAGGCAGGAATTGACTTTAAATCAAGGCTAGTCGGTGTGGAAAAGTCAAGCGAGTGGTCTACCTGACTTCTGGTTTTTAGCTATCTTAAAGCCTGTGAGTTTGCCTATTTTGCGCCACCAAGCTTTCCATGTAAAAGGCCCTTCCATCCCCCATTTTAAGTACTGCCTTAGAAAGCGCAGTTTCTCTGTATTGCTGATCTGTTTAGAATTAACAAAGCTCGAGTTTAATCGGGCTAGGTTCTGCGCCTTTCTATCATCAGGAAGATGGGTGTGAGTGCGTACCCCAACAAGATCCACTAACCAAATCTTGACATCTCCCCCGCTTTCAGAAACCATGAGATTGGGGGATTTTAAGTCGCGGTGCGAAACCGCAAGATCGTGCATTTTTCTTATCAAATGGGCCACTTTTTCAACAAGAACCCTTAGCACTTGAGTTTTTAACGGCTCATCAAGCAGGTCAATTTTTAAAAGATACTTGGGCAGATCCAACGCATCTGGTATTTCTTCGGTGATTATCACCCCGTCCACTTTTAATCCCAAAGTATGCGTGTGCCACATCGCAAGAGGCCTTGGCGTTGGCAGTTGTCTGATGATCAGAGCGTGGCCCATGGTCCAAGATCTAGAGGCGCCATCCGGTCTGAATAATGCAAGCAACGGGTCAAGCATTTTGGTTGCAAATATTTTCTTGTAAATGAGCTTTCTTTCGATTGCGCCATCGTTCATCGTTAAGGAAATTACCTCAGAGCTTTTGGATTTTTTGAGGATCTTTAAGTGCGGGGTATTCCCAGATTCGGTTTGAAGATTGACAAGATCGTTGAGGCAGTCTTTGCCTAGGTCTGAAACATGATGACCTTGAATGGTGTTGCGATGAAATTTTTTGAATCTGCGGTTGTTTCCCATGCAACGAAGATCAAAGCTGGACCAAAGCTTCATGTTGGCATTTGATTCCAAAGCCTTCATGATGACGATCTGTTTTTTTAGCCAGTATTTGTCATGAAAAGCGAATGCGTTAGCTCCTTCAAATTCGATTACCTCTTTCGTGTAGTAGTCCCAAAGTCGCATCCGATCAGCGAGGCTGGCATGCAAAGCTGCCCACCTATCAAGCATTGCAAGATTTTCCAACCTGATTTCCCAAGGCACGCTGGTGCTATGGATTCTCACAGGGTGCAAATCCAGCATGATGATTCTTGAGGGCTTTTGTTGTTGAGTTTCAACCATGAGGTTGCCAGGGTGTAAATCCGTATGGACGACTCCCTTTCGGTGCAGCGCTGCAAGAAAAATTGCAAGTGCTTTGATCAGATTATGCCGATGATCCCATGACTCTTCCCAACTCTGGTTTTGCAAGGCTTCCCAATAATCGTTTAGAGGTATGGCGTTTTCAATCGTATGGGAGATGATGAAACTATCAGGGATAAAGCCTGAAGATGAGCCAAAAGCCAAAGGCGCAATAGTAGGGATTCCCAGTGCCAATAAATCTAAAGCCATCTTAAATTCGTTCTTTGCCTTAGTCGTACGGAAGCACTCCCTAAGAAAAGCCCTTGGGCCCGAGATGCGATTGTGTTTCAGATGAATATCAAATTCGGAGAGTGGAATTTGGTAGACCGATCTGTGCACTCCACTTTTGATGGTCTTGACTATATTTGCATCAAGCCATTGGGGGAAACGAAGTACACCTTCACAAAACAAAGCTTCTCTGATGATTTTGCAATCTGCAACTTCAGGGGCAAGAATCCATTTCACATGGGCCACCGTGTCGGCGGTTGAGTTTGTCATCACCCTACCCTGCCTGAAGTTTTTGATGAGTAAGAGTATTCAACAAGGTGACCCAATGGGTTGCATTTGCATTGACACTATAAAGCGAGTCAACGATTTCCCGCCCCCTACTTCCCATTGCTTTTTGCTGCTCTTTGTTTTTGTAAAGAAGCGCTATGGCATTGGCCCAATCTTCGTAAGTGGTTGCAAGAAATCCGTTGTGCCCATGCCTTATGATTTCACTATGAACCCCAACAGGGTTGGCGATCACGGGCAAGCCTGCAGCCATGTATTGCAAAAGTTTTAAACCACACTTACCTCTGCTCCAGCGGTCATCGGGCATGAAGCAGATGCCTAGATCTGCAGCGCTGATTTCTGCAACTTCGTTGCTTTCTTGCCATTGCACGGGAGAAACCTTGAGATGATCAAAGGTTGGAAAAGAATCGCAAATAATTTTAAGTGAGAGGTTGGGAAAGGTTTTTCCGAGTTCTTCTAGAATGGGGCGAATGATTTCAAGCGATTGAAGGGTGCTTTTAGATCCTATCCAGACCATTTTGAGGGAATCGCTCAAGGTACCAGCAGGCGCATTTTGATATTTTGAAGTTTCAATCACCGTCGGAATGACAAATACTTTTGCAGCGCCTGCATAGTGGGTTGCGGAGTCGGCAAGAAATCGATTGCCTGCAACCATGGCGTCTGCGGCTTTGGATATTGCGATGAATCTTGCAAGTTTGGAGCGATCATCCAAGCCTTTTTTGGAGTAGGAATCGCGTAAAAAGATAGCATCATCGAAGTCGAATATCAAATGTTTGCAGCTTCGCCTGATAAGCCAAGTCATCCAAGCAGGGGGTAATTTGCGTTGTAAGATTACGGTTTTGTTTTGAAGTTTTGCAGCGAGGCTTAGTAAGCCTAACAGGGATTTGGGCCATGTGAGATATCGCAATGTATAGCCCGATTTTCCGAAGTGCTCTTTGTAGGCACTTAATCGGTAGCGGGTGCAGACATGCTCTTCAGATTCCACCAGTGCAACGATTTCCAAAAAGCCCTCCATGGCGATTGGGTTTTAAAGCTTCCGCCTTTTAGACATTTCCCTGCCTATTTCTCGCTTGGCTTCGTTTTTCTTTTGAGCCTGCCTCTTATCCTGAAGCTTCTTTCCTTTGCCTATCGCAATTTCAACCTTGGCTTTACCTTCTTTGAAGTACATCTTGGTGGGGATCAGGGTAAGGCCGCGCTGCTCGGATTTTTCTGCAAACTTGGCGATCTCGTTCTTGTGCAAAAGAAGTTTACGCGCCCGCTTGGGTTCGTGATTTAACTGGTTGGCCATCGTATATTCTGGGATATCGCAACCGTAAAGCCAGATTTCCCCTTTTAAAATACGCGCATAGGCACCGTCCAAATTCGCCTGACCGGTTCTTAAACTTTTAACTTCACTTCCTCTCAACATGATGCCACATTCCAAACGCTCTTCCAATTCGTATTCGAACGAAGCCTTGCGGTTTTGGCAGATGTTGATGTACTCGGGGCCTTCTGATTTCTTTCTGTCCGCCATTGAATTAACAAAGCCCCTAATAGAAAACCCTAGAAAAAAGTATTCTAACAAGCGGGCCCCTTTTTGGGAACGCTAGAATCTGGGAATATCAAGACTTTGAAGGTAGCTCGTAGGTTCTACCCCCAGCGGTTGTGGATTTCAAATTCACGGAGAGTTGATATAGTTGTTCCCCGGTTTTTGTAGGGTATTTCCCGTTGATGCAGGCCTGGCATAGCTGCGATTCATCAAGCCCTATACTTCTAGATATATCCTCATAGGGGAGATATCTTAAACTGTCTGCGCCCAGTTCTTTTGCCATGTCGTCTTGTATCTGGGTGCTGATAGGGTTGCCTTTTAAGAACCTAGGCGCGAACAACTCTTTTACGGTGGACATATCGATGCCATAAAAGCACGGGGCAATAATGGGCGGGCACGCCACTCGAACATGAATCTCTTTCGCTTGGCCGCGGGTTTTCATGTCTGCAAGCAGCACCTTCATCGTGGTGCTTCTTACAATGGTATCTTCAATAAGCAGCACTCTTTTTCCTGCGATGACTTCTTTTAAGGGTGTGTATTTAAGTTGCACTCTTTCAGCGCGGTTTTGCCCTTCGATGAAAGTACGACCCACATAGCGATTGCGCATCAAACCTTCTACCGAAGGAAGGCCAAGTTC
Organism: Planctomycetota bacterium; assembly: GCA_003671255.1. GTDB lineage: Bacteria > Planctomycetota > Planctomycetia > Gemmatales > Gemmataceae > UBA969. Next base: position 28,930 of record QWPF01000022.1, read on the forward strand.
ATGAGCCATTGCATCTGCAGCAGCCTTGCCTGTGTCGGGCACGGGCACTATCACCGTATCCTTATCTAGGGGCACGATGTTTAAAAGTCGTTCCTGTGCTGCAAGCCTTTGCCCCAGCGATGCCCGTGCAAGATAAACGCTGCGGTCATCAAGATTACTTGCAACATTGGCGAAGTATATCCATTCGAAGAAACAATGGGTGGTTGCGCGCTTCGGGGCAAACCTTGCCTGCCGCATTTTTCCATCCTGAATTACGATCATTTCGCCAGGGGGAAGCGAGCGCACATCTTTAAACCCAAGGTTTAATAATGCCACGCTTTCACTTGCCGCTGCAAACATTGGACCATCTTGCGCCACGCATAACGGCCTAAACCCGTTGGGGTCGCGCAGTACCACCATGTCGCCCATCGCATTTAAAAACACAATATTATAGGCACCATCAAACTTGCTGCAAAGCTTCGAGAAAACCTCTACAAGATCGGGGGCCTTATCCACATGATTGCTTAATTCATGGCTGAGGTAATGCATGATTACCTCGGTGTCTGTATCGCGGGTGAGGTGGTAATCAGTCTGGCTTAAAAGTTCTTCTCGAAGCTGAGTGTAATTTGCAAGTTGGCCGTTGAAGGCAAAGCTAAACCATTTCCATCTGCAACCGTGATGTCTTTCGAAAGGCTGGGCGTAACTTTTATCGTTTGCGCCGCAGGTTGCATAACGGGTGTGGCCAATCGCAGCCATGCCCGCATATTCTTTCATCAAGGCTTCGTATCGATCTTGATGGCTTAATCTAAAAGCCTCGATGACGGTGCCGATTTGTCTGTGGGTATCAAGTATTTTTTGCCTGCGTGGGTGGAAGGTGCTCATGCCCGCTGCCAACTGCCCGCGGTTTTGCAAATCCAGCAACATCCTAGGCATTAATCTGGATACTTGATCAGGCCCTGCAAGAGGTACTAATTTTGAAGTCGGTAATTCAGGGAGATGATAGATCGCTGCTATGCCACACTCGTGTTGAAGTTCGTCCATAGAATTCTTTAGGCCTGCTTGCCAATCGGAGTTGTAAGTTCATGACTGCACCAATCATGTTTCCTTATTCTAGATTACGAAGTGCGGGCACTCAAAAGAATTCATTGTCATTATTTTTGATAGTTTCTTGAAACTCTTTTTCCTTGCACCATTCTCCAAAACACTAAAAAAGATGAGAAAAAGATCGTTGTTAAAATGGGGGTTATAGCTCTAAGTGTCTGTAAGGTTTGTGCTTGTGGTTCATTTACTTAAGCACCACCCACAAAGTTTCTCACTTTTACCATTTTTTGTTCTGTTATTTGCCGATTTCTAATGGTATGCTTGCGTATATAACTTTCCTAACCGCTCCCCTAAACGGAGTCCCGCCATGTTTCGAGTCGATGCTGGAAATTCCCAAAAAGGTTATTGTGATGGTGTTAACCGCCGTAGCTTCCTCCAACTTGGTATTGCAGGCATGGCTTCCGCTGGCTTAGCAGACATTTATAAAGCGAAAGCAGCCTCTAACGCAGAAGGCATCGCCTCCAAAGATACTTCAGTGATTCTTATTTGGCTCGATGGTGGCCCCGGCCATATGGATATGTACGATATGAAGCCCGATGCCCCGGTAGAATACCGAGGTTTGTGGAAACCCATCCGTTCTAAAGTTCCAGGCTTTGATGTTACCGAACTTTATCCCAAACAAGCCATGGTCACCGATAAGTTTTCTATGGTTCGCTCGCTTTACCATAATACAGGCGATCACTTCGCGGGCGGGCATCGCATGCTTACCGCCAAGGATATGGGCGTAAGTGGTGCGAATAACATGCAGAAGTTTCCCGGGATTGGTGCCATTACCAATCGCGAAGTTGGAGCCAGAAAGCCCGGTATGCCAGGCTATGTTGGTTTGCCCTATGCTGCTAGTATTGGCCTAAATCCAGGCTATTTTGGTGGCCATATGCTTGGTGTTCAGCATGATCCGTTTGCTTCGGGTGGCGACCCCAACGCTGCTAACTTCCAAGTTAAAAACCTTCACCTTGCAACTGGCCTTTCCATCGATCGCCTTGAAGATCGTAAAAGTCTTAGTTCCAGCTTTGATGCAATGAACAAGACTCTTGAAACTTCCAAAACCTTGGACGCCATGGACCGCTTTAACAAGCAAGCATTTGAATTTGTCAGCGGCGCCTCTGCTAGGCAGGCGTTTGATATTTCACGCGAAGACCCAAAGTTGCGTGATCGCTATGGCAGAAATACTTATGGCCAAAGTACTCTTCTTGCACGCAGACTTGTAGAAGCTGGTTCTACTTTTGTGACCGTTCATCTGGGTGGCTGGGATCATCACTGGGATCTCAAAGCTGGTTATGAAACTTATCTGCCCAAGGTTGATGCCTTGGTTAGCACCCTTTTCATCGATCTTGAAGAACGAGGGTTACTCGATTCCACACTTGTAGTTCTCTGTGGCGAGTTTGGTCGAACCCCGAAAATGAACGATGGTGGCAACGGTGGCCCAGCTGGCAGCAAAGGCACTCCAGGCCGTGATCACTGGGGCAATTCCATGTTTTGTCTCATGGGTGGTGGTGGTATTAAAGGTGGGCGTATCATTGGTTCTACCGATAAGCTAGGCACAGCTCCCAATAGCCGACCTGTTACCCCAAGCAATATTCATGCAACCATTTATCAGGTTCTTGGCATGGATCCCAAGCTTCATCTGCTTGATCCAAGTGGCAGGCCTACTCCCGTGCTGGATGATCCAACTCCAATTCATGAGCTGTTTTAAGCGCAAACTATCAAAGCAAAAAGCCAGCACTTTAAAATGCTGGCTTTTTTTGTTTCATCAACTTACATCAAAGAAGTTAGATCAACTCAGAAATCGGGTCGCCACCCGTTAGCATTGGCATTGGTCTGCCCGAATGATCATTGAATGCAATGTTCTTGTAATCAACGCCTAGGTGGTTAAACATGGTGGCCCAAAGATCGTTAGGGCTAAGAGGTCTATCTTTGGGGTGTTCACCCTTCTGGTTGGTAGAACCTACAATCTGGCCCATTTTCAATCCACCACCGGAAACAAGCACCGACATCGCTTGTGGCCAATGATCGCGACCTGGTTGTTTCACTCCTGTTTGAGTGCCAACGGAATAGCTGATCCTAGGAGTACGGCCAAACTCACCCGTCACAATCAGGAGAACTTTTTTATCAAGGCCCCTATCGTAAAGAGCATTGATCAGCGGTGTGATTGATTGATCATACATGGGGAAGCGCCAGCGGGCATCACTAAAA